>DASYUS010000421.1:0-32746 GCA_036000945.1 Allostellaceae bacterium | reverse complement strand
CATGCGCGAGGGCACCGCGCTCGCCGTCGCGCACGGCCTCAGCATCCACTTCCGCCTCATTGAGCCGCGCCCCGACATGGACGTGTTCATGGTCGCGCCTAAGGGGCCGGGCCACACCGTGCGCTCGGAATATTTGCGCGGTGCCGGCGTCCCGTGTCTCCTCGCGGTCGAACAGAACCCGTCGGGCAATGCGCTCGAGATCGGCCTCTCCTATGCCTGCGCGATTGGCGGCGGCCGGGCCGGCGTCATCGAGACGACGTTCCGCGAGGACTGCGAGACCGACCTTTTCGGCGAGCAGTCGGTGCTCTGCGGCGGCCTCACCTCGCTGATCCTCGCCGGCTACGAGACGCTGGTCGAGGCCGGCTACGCGCCCGAGATGGCGTATTTCGAGTGCTGCCACGAGGTGAAGCTGATCGTCGATCTGATCTACGAGGGCGGCATCGCCAACATGCGCTATTCGGTGTCGAACACGGCCGAATACGGCGACTATTCGCGCGGGCCGCGGGTCATCGACGAGCATGTCCGAGCCGAGATGAAAAAGATCCTGGCCGACATCCAATCGGGCCGGTTCGCGCGCGAATGGGTGCTCGAAAACACCGCCGGCCAGCCGAGCTTCAAGGCGCTGCGCCGGCGCGCCGCCGAGCACCCGATCGAGGAGGTCGGCGCCCGGCTGCGCGCGATGATGCCGTGGATCAAAGAGAACGCGCTGGTCGACAAGAGCAAGAACTGAACAGCATTAGCCAATGAAACCGTCACCCCCGCGCAAGCGGGGGTCCAGGGAAGCCATCCGCGGCCGGCCCCTGGATTCCCGCGTTCGCGGGAATGACGGTGCATCGCCACTGCGCGTCCTCCACGCCGCGGCCGAGTTCTATCCTTGGGTCAGGACCGGAGGGCTCGGCGATGTCATGGCGGCCTTACCGCCGGCCCTGGCGGCGCAAGGCGTCGACGTTCGCCTGGTATTGCCGGGTTTTTCTGGCTTTCTCGATGCATTCGAGCTGAGCGAGACGGTCCGTTTGCGCACGCCGTTTGCCGCCGAGCGGGTGCGCATCGCGCGGGCGCGCCTGCCGGAGAGCGGGATCGCGGCCTACCTCGTCGATCATCCCGCCTTTTACGACCGGCCGGGCAACCCGTATGCCGGGCCAGACGGCGGCGACTGGCCCGACAATCACCGCCGCTTCGCGCTCTTGGCCTGGGCTGCGGCGGCGCTGGCGCAGGGCGCCGACCGGCAATGGCATCCCGACGTCCTGCATTGCCACGACTGGCACACCGGGCTCGCTCCGGCCTATCTGCGGGCAGCGGGCGCCGCCGTGCCCAGCGTCTTCACCATCCACAACCTTGCCTATGGCGGCTGGTTTCCGGCTGCGGCATTCCCCGACCTTGCTTTGCCGCCCAGCTTCTTTTCGATCGATGGGGTCGAATTTTACGGCGGCTTCTCGCTGATGAAGGCCGGGTTGTTCTATGCCGACCGGCTGACCACGGTCAGCCCGACCTATGCGAGGGAAATCCAGACCCCGGCTTTCGGCTGGGGTTTCGACGGCTTGCTGCGCGACCGCGCCGACGCGCTGACCGGCATCCTCAACGGCGTCGACCCGCTGGTGTGGTCGCCGGAAACCGATCCGCTGCTGCCGCAGCGCTACGGCGTCGACGATGCGCCGGCAGGGAAGGCGGCGGCCAAGGTTGCGCTGGGACAACGCCTCGGCCCCGCGGCCGAGGCCGACGCGCCGCTGTTCGGCGCAGTGACGCGGCTCATTTCACAAAAAGGCTGCGACCTGCTCCTCGCCGCCTTGCCGGGATTGATCGCTCTTGGCGGCCGGTTTGTTCTGCTCGGCAGCGGCGACGCCGCTCTCGAAGCCGGTTTTGCCGCGGCGGGCGAGACCTATCGCGGCCGGGTTGGGGTGGTGCTCGGCTACGACGACGCGCTGTCGCATCTGATCGTCGCGGCGAGCGACAGCATCGTCGTGCCGTCGCGCTTCGAGCCGTGCGGGCTCACTCAGCTCTATGCGCTGCGCTACGGCGCCTTGCCGCTGGTGCGGCGCACCGGCGGGCTCGCCGACACCGTCGTCGATGCCACCGCCGCTACGCTGGCCGCGGGCAGCGCCACCGGCTTCGCTTTCGATGAGGAAACCCCCGAGGGTCTGCTCGCAGCATTCGGGCGCGCGATCACGCTCTACCGCGACCGCGCCAGTTGGCAGCGCACGATGCGCCAAGCGATGACCCGCGATTTCAGCTGGGACGCGGCGGCGCGCCAATACGTGGCGCTTTACCGCGAGTTGGCATCGGAACCCCTCTCCCGCATCACGCGAGAGGGATGATAATGAGCGTTACGCGCCTAATATCGTCCCGACCGGGATGTCGAGTTCGCTGGACTTCACCTTGGCGCCGTCGCCGAGCCTGAGCCGTGAGCATTCGATAAACCCGCCCTGGGCGTGGATACGCAGCCCCTCGGGGCCGGCCGACACGACCTCGCCCAATTTCTTGCCGCGCACCGCGCCGAAGGTCGGCGCCATGATCTTCTTCGCGTCGAACAGGTAAAGCTTCTGCTCCTTTTTGTCCTCGCCCTCGCCCGTTGTGAAAATCGTCCAGGCGCCTGGCGCCGGGTTGCAGCCGCGGATCAAATCGTAGACGAAATCGACGTGGTTGGCCCAGTTGATGCGCGCCTCGGCCTCACGCACCCAGCCCTCGTAGGTGGCCTCTTTCTCGTCCTGGGTCCATTCGGTGGCGCGGCCGGCGGTGACGAGGTCGGCGGCCTGCACCAGCGCCTCGACCCCGAGCGGGAAGATCTTGTCGAAATAGAGCGAGGCGGCGGTGTCGTCGGGGCCGATCGCGCAGCGCTTTTGCAGGATGACCGGCCCTTCGTCGAGGCCAGGGGTCGGGCGAAAGATCGTCAGCCCGGTCTCGCGGCGGCCGCGGATGATCGCCCACGGGATCGAGGCCGGTCCGCGGTGGAGCGGCAGCAGCGAGGGGTGGAACTGGATCATCCCGTGCCGCGGGATCGCGCAGAACTCGGGCGGCGCGAACAACAGCACATAGGCCATGATGCCGATGTCGGCGTCGAGCGCCTTCAGCGCGTCGAGCGCCTCGGGAGCGGAGTATTTCGGGAAGCGGTGGACCGGAAGCTTCTTCTCCTCGGCCGCGGCGACCAGCGGATCGGGCCGCGCGCCGGGCCGCTCCGGCGCCGCGAAAACGCCGGCGACAGTGTCGCCGCGCGCCAGAAAGGCATCGAGCACGGCCTTGCCGAAAGCCTGCTGACCGACGATGACGATGCGCATCTCGCCCTCCCGCTGATGTCATCCGTCCGACATGGGCTGCACCGGTAGCCCGCGTCCTTCGAGACGGCGCCTTGCGCCTCCTCAGGATGACGAAGTCATGTCTATGGCACTAAAGCTTACGTCATCCTGAGGAGCCCGCGCTAGCGGGCGTCTCGAAGGACGCGCGAGCTGGCTTAGGCTACCCCGTATGAACCGCGTTATTTCTTTGCCGCCAGCAGTTCGCGAATGCCGCGCAGCGCCAGATCGTAGCCGGCGATGCCGAAGCCGGCGACGACGCCTTGGCTGACTGCGGCGGTCTGCGACGCCGGTCCGCGCCGTATCGGGTTCGAGATGTGCACCTCGATCGTCGGAAACTTCACCTGTGAGATCGCCGCAACGATCGCCGGGTAGCCGGAGCCGAAGGCGGCCGGGTTGAAGATCGCCGCATCGAAGGCGCGGTCGTTCGCCTCGTATAGCTTGTTGACGATCTCCCCCTCGATGTTCGAGTGGAAGATCTCGACCTCGAGCCCGAGCACCTCGGCGTAGCCGCTGATCTGCTCGTCGTATTGCAGCAAGGTCATCGGACCGAAGATCTCGACCTGCACCTTGCCCCGCATGTTCATGCCGGCGCCGTGAATGACCAGGATTTTTGTCATTGCTTGCTCCTCGAGACAGCTGCCCAAACCTTCGCGTGCACGTTAAAGGGAGGACTCACGCGGTGACAAGCGAAGAACGGCCGAGGCCGCATGCTCGGCGGTCCGCAGGCCGAAGACGCAGGCCTTGATCAAGCCTCCGACATAGCCAAGCGCACCGCCGCCTTCGAGCCCGCCGGTGCAGCCTCCGGCGGCGTAAAGCCCGGCGATCACCGAGCCGTCCGGGCGCCGAACGCGGCCATGCCCGTCGATGGCGATGCCGCCCATCGTGTTGGTGATGCCCGGGCAGATCGGGATCGCCGAGAACGGCGGCGTCTCGATCGGCTTCGGATCGCCGCTCTTCGTCGACCGCGGCGGCGACAGCGCTGCGAGGGTGCTGTTGCGGATCGCCGCGTTGTATTCGGCGATCGTGTCGCTCAAGGCGGCAGGATCGAGGCTGGCGACGCGGGCGAGGGCGTCGAGCGTGTCGGCCCGATGCAGCGTGCCGCCACCCAGTTCGAGTTGCGGGTTCGGCGGGATCTGCGCCGCGCGGCCGGCGCTCTCCCAGATCGCCCTATCGCAGATCACTGTGGCGCAGAGCGGGTCGGCGAGCCGGGCGAGGTCGTTGGCGATCGAGATGCCGCCGAGCCCTTCATCGAGAAGCCGTCGCCCACCCCCATCGACCACGATGCCGGCTGTCGCCACCGCGTCGATCTGCGGATACGGCCACAGCCCGTCTTGGGTCATCGCATCGCGGCTCAGCAGATGGCCGTAGAAGCGGTCGAGCCGGGTCAGCGCGGCTCCCGCCGCTTGCGCCATGCGCAGCCCGTCGCCCACCGCGCTGCCGGCATGGCGCTGCAGCACCTTCTCGGGGCATGGCCCGATATGCTGCCGGAACAACTTGGGATCGCCGGGAAACCCGCCATCGGCGATGACGACAGCCCGGGCGGAAACCGGAAAATCGGCGCCGTCGCGTTGCGCCAAGACCCCAACGCATCGGTCGGCGGCCATGCGCAGCGAGGCGGCGCGGGTGCCGAGAAACATTTGCCCCTGGCGCTCCTCAAGGCGTTTCTTCAGCAACGCAACGGTTAGGTCCGGTCCGCGCCCCCGCCAATCCTGGCCGGCTATCGCGGCGCGCGGCGGCGCCAGCGTCCAGCGGTGCCAGCCGATCGGGCTGGCGCGGGTGAAACGCGCGCCTTGCCTGGCCAGCCAATCGACGGTGCGGGCGCAATCCGCAGCGATCGCGGCGGTGAGGTCTGGCTCGGCCTCCCCGCCGGTCGCACGCTCGATCGCAGCGACCAGCTCGGCCGAGGCGAGCCTTACATCATGATAGGAGACATGAAAGATCCCGCCGGCCCAGCGCGAGCTGCAGAGGTAGCCCTCATCGCCGCCCTGTTCGAGGACCGCCGTGCGCAACCCCAGCTCGGCGCCGCGCACCGCCGCGATCAACCCGGCAAAGCCGCCGCCAATCGCCACCAGATCGAATTCCCGTTTCTCGCTCATCAGCCCATCCTGCTGGCGGACATTAGACCGGCGGATTCGCGCGGCGCAAATGCAAGAGCTGCGCAGGACAGATTTGTGACATCGCCGTATTTTTGTGCAATGCACAGCCAAGACCGAAGGTGGTCGCGGTGAGGGGACAAGGTTCCCCGGCGGCGAACCCGGTACCTAACCGCGGCATGATCACGATCTCGATCATGCTGGCGAACATCATGCAGGGCATCGACAACACGATCCTTAACGTCGCCCTGCCGCACATCCAAGGCAGCCTGTCGGCCTCGCAGGACCAGATCGCCTGGGCGCTGACCTCCTACATCGTCAGCGCTGCGATAATGATGCCGCTGACCGGCTGGCTCGCCGGCCGGTTCGGCATCAAGTACATCTTTCTGGCCTCGGTGATCTGTTTCACGATCGCTTCGGCGCTGTGCGGCGCCGCCACGAACCTGACCGAGCTCGTGCTGTTTCGGGCGTTGCAGGGGCTGGCCGGGGCCGGGCTCATTCCGCTGTCGCAGTCGATGCTCCTGCAGATCAACCCGCCCGAACGCCACGGTCAGGCGATGGCGGTGTTCGGCATCGGCACGATCTTTGGCCCGATCATGGGACCGATGCTCGGCGGCTGGCTGACCGAGGATTACAGCTGGCGCTGGATCTTCTACATCAACCTGCCGGTCGGCGTGCTGTGCACGATCGGTATTCTTGTCTTCATTCGCCAGACCAGGATCGTGCACCGCGAGGCGTTTGATTTCGTCGGGTTCCTCACGCTGAGCCTGGGGGTGGGCGCCCTGCAGCTGATGCTCGATCGCGGCGAGCTCAAGGATTGGTTTCATTCGAACGAGATCTGGATCGAGGCGACGATTGCCGGCCTCGGCTTTTATCTGTTTGCCGTGCACACGGCGACCACTGGCGAACGCTCGTTTCTCAACCGCGAGCTGCTGAAAAGCCCGAATTTCGTGGCCGGGACCATCCTGATGTTCAGCGTCGGGCTGATCATGACGGGGACGCTCGCCCTCACGCCGACGATGCTGCAGCAGCTGATGAACTACCCGGCGATGACAACCGGTCTGGTCACGGCGCCGCGCGGCTTCGGCGTGATGATCGCGATGCTGCTGGTCGGCCGGCTGATCGGCCGCGTCGACAACCGGCTGATCATCCTGGTCGGCTTCCTCTTGACCGCGGTCTCGATGTGGCAGATGAGCCAGTTTTCGCTGCACATGGGACTGATGCCGGTCATTACCTCCGGGTTGCTGCAGGGGTTCGGGCTCGGCTGCACCTTTGTGCCGCTCAACATCATCGCGCTGTCGAGCCTCCCGCGCCATATCATGACCCAGGGGACGGCGATTCGCAGCCTGATGCGCAACCTCGGCGGCAGCATCGGGATCAGCATCCTGGTCGCGGCCCTGGCGCAGAATACCCAGACCGTGCACTCGCGCCTGGTCGAAAACCTGCGGCCGGACAATCCGTTGGTGCAGGCGCCTTTTCTGCCGGCGCCGTTCAGCCTTTCGACGCCAAGCGGCCTTGCCGCACTCAATGCCGAAGTGACGCGCCAGGCCGCGATGGTCGCCTATGTCGACGATTTCAAGCTGATGATGCTGATCGCGCTGGCCTCGCTGCCGCTGCTGTTGCTGCTGCGAGAGTCGCGCCGCCCCGCCCCGGCGCCGCGGGCCGCGACCGCAGCGGCGGACGATTGACGCCGTTCAGGCGACGGTCATCGCGCTGAACTCGGGCAGCCCCGCGCACCAGGACCGCAGCGACCGGCCGCCCGGCACCGCGGTGAATGTCGGTCCCTCGAAACGGAAGGTATTGACGCCGCCGCCGAGCTGGTCGAGCACGCCCGCCGACACCGGGACGTCGAGGACGCGGGCGATCGACGAGAGCACGTTCCGCCCGTTCGGGCCTCTTCCGGTCGAGCAGTGCATGAATTGCACGCACCCGTAGGGTCCGAAGATCGACCGCAGCCGGCCCAGGATCGGCAGCATGATGGCGAGGTTGGCCGGGTCGATGTCGGCCCGCTCACCAAAGCCGATGCCGCCCTGACCGAACGAAATCCCCGCAGTTCCGGGTGCCCCGTGTCCGTGGAAGCGGAGCAGGAAGACGTTGCGTCCCGCGGCGGCGAGGATCATCTGGACGGCCTGCTCGACGCCGTTGGACATCCCGCCGAGCACCAGCGGATTGCCGCCCGCCCTGATGATGTCCTGCATCTCCAAATTCATCAGGCTCGGATCGAAGATGTCGATGCAGTCGATGATCGGCAGCGACGCGCCGGCCGCAATCCGCGGCCAGGTGTTCTGGCCGACAATGCCGTCGGACGACAACCGCCGCTGTCGCTGGAAATTGGCCACCGCCGTATGCGTTCTCGACCCGAAATTGCCGTCGGCGACGAGCCCCGCGCCGCCGCGGTTAAGGAGCTTCTGCAGCACCCCGATGGCCGGGAGGTTATCGCCGCTCCTCAGGTAGACGTAATTCGGCATCTCGGTCTCCGCGGCGTCGGAACGCCGGTGATTTGCCGGAGTTCCGGACAAACGTGGTTAACGAAGCGAGACTGAGGACAATGATACATCCGGCCGGACCGGAGCGCCAAATCCTGGGTTGACCGACAACTGACGTGCCCTTGCGCAAACATTGCAGATACCGTGCTTTTGTGGCACAAGACGCCCCGGGGAAGCGTAATAGCGGGGGCATGTCGATGATGCCTTTCCGCCTGAGCCGCCGGGACTTGCTCGCCGCGGCTCCGTTGCTGACGGTGCCGCTGGGGGGCGGGGTCGCGGCGGCGGCGGAAAGCGATTTTAGCGGTTTTCTCGCCGGGGTGCGGCGCGATGCGGTCGCGCAAGGCATTCGTTCGGCGACGATCGATATCGCTTTCCGATATATCCAATACCTGCCGCGGGTCATTGAGCTCGACCGCAAGCAGGCCGAGCGCAGGCTGACCTTCGCCGAATACCTCGCCAAGGTCGTCACGCAGCAACGCCTCGACGACGCACGCCGCCATCTGGTCGACAATTGGGCGCTGCTGCAACGGGTGCAGCAACACTTTCGCGTGCAGCCGCGCTTCGTCGTCGCGTTGTGGGGCATCGAGAGCGATTTCGGCCGCACTATGGGCAGCTATTCGGTCCCGGCCGCACTCGCCACGCTGGCCTATGACGGGCGGCGCGGTCCGATGTTTCGCGCCGAGCTGATTGCCGCCCTGAAGATCCTCGACCAGGGAAACATCCGGGCCGACAACATGGTCGGGTCGTGGGCCGGGGCGATGGGCCAGTGCCAGTTCATGCCCACGACCTTTCTCAGCTATGCCGTCGATTTCGACGGCGACGGCCGGCGCGACATCTGGAACGACCGCAACGACGTGCTGGGTTCGATCGCCAATTACGTCGCGCGGCTCGGCTGGCGCGGCAACGAGGGCTGGGGCCGCGAGGTCGCCGTGTCGGGCGGGTTCGATCCAGGCCTTGCCGGGCTGCAGACCCGCCGGCCGACAGCCGAGTGGGTGCGGCTCGGGGTACGGCCGGTTCGCACCGCTTTTACCGGGCGCGAGCCCGAAGCCTCGCTCGTCCTGCCCGACGGTCTCGGCGGCCCGGCGTTGCTCGTCTACGACAATTTCCGCACGATCATGCGGTGGAACAAATCGACCTATTTTGCGGCCGCCGTCGGCTATATCGCCGACAGCATCGATCACGGCTAGGCCGGGCGGGTCCGTTCGATGGGGGATCGGTGCGCATGGACTCTGCCCGTCATCGTCGCGATCAGCATCTTCCTGGCCGGTTGCGCCTCTTCGGGGCCGCAAGTAGGCAGCTATCAGCGCGGCAAGTTTCGCGTCGGTCAGCCCAACTACACGGTCGCTCCTTATACGGTCAACGGCGTCCGTTACTACCCGAAGGTCGATTACAACTACGACGAGACAGGTACCGCCTCGTGGTACGGCGAGCAGTTCAATCTGCGACCGACGGCGGACGGCGAGATCTTCGACATGAACCAACTGTCGGCTGCACACAAGACCCTGCCGCTGCCCAGCGTCGTCACGGTGACGAATACGCTGAACGGCCGCGAGCTGCGCCTCAGGGTCAACGACCGCGGGCCATTTGTCGACGACCGGCTGATCGATCTGTCGCGCCGTGCCGCCCAGCTGCTCGGCTTCGAGCGATCGGGGACCGCGCCGGTCCGCGTCAGGGTTCTGAAGGAGGAGAGCATTCAGGTTGCCGAAGCCGCAATGCGCGGTGAAGTCGGACCGGTCGGCATCGCTGAGGGGATGCAGGCGCGGCGGACCGAAATGGCTGCCGCCGCCCCGCCACCCACAGCCCGGCCGTTGCCGGAGCGGCCGTCGGCGGTGCAGATGGCCGCCGTCGGGCCGCCATCGCTGCGGGCGGCCGAAGTGATCGGCGCACCGCCGCAGCGGCATGAACGGGTGGTGCAGATGGCCGCTGCTGGGCCGCCGTCGGCGCGGGCGGCCGAAATCATCGGTGCGCCGTTGCCGTCGCCGCGGTCCGCACCGGTGGCCGCACCGCCGCCCGAACCCAGTCCGCCGCCAGCGGCACCATCCGTTGCTGCCTCGTCGCGCCGGTACTGGCCGTCGCTTATCTCGCCGGCCCTGGCGGCGCCGCCTCCGACCGCAGCGAGGAACCCCGGCCGGATCTTCATTCAGGCCGGCTCGTTCGCCGTAGCAGAGAATGCCCAGCGGGTTCGCACCCGGATCGCCGCTTTGGGCAGCGTCGAAATCGTGCCCGCGACGGCCAACGGCGCGGCCCTCTACCGCGTCAGGCTCGGCCCGCTGGCAAGCGGAGCGGAGGCGCAGCGGCTGCTTGCGCGGGTGATCGACAGCGGTTATCCCGGAGCGCGCGTCGTCGCCGAGTGACCGGGGCGAGATCCCGAGCGCATCGGGCAATGTCCGGAGCCGGAGGTGTAGACGTTGACAAGGCTGCGTTGGTCATCCGCCGTTGGTTGTATCGCCGCGCTGGCCGTCGTGATGCTCGTCGCCGCGCCGGTTGCCGCGGAGAGCACAAAAAACAAACAGACCGCTGCGGCTAAGGCGCGGCCGGCTGCACCGCGCGGCAAGACCGCCCCGCCGGTCGAGCCGGGCAGCGGCCCGATTGACACGCAGGCGACGCATGCATTGATCATCGAGGCGGAGACCGGCGCCGTGCTGCTCGACAAGGGCGCCGACCAGCGCATCGCGACGGCCTCGCTGTCGAAGGTGATGACCGCCTATGTCGTCTTCGGCCTGCTCAAGGAAGGCCGTGCCAAGCTGACCGATGAGCTGCCGGTGAGCGAAGCCGCTTGGCGCACCGGCGGTTCCAAGATGTTCGTGCCGCTCGGATCGCGCATCAGCATCGCCAATCTGCTGCAGGGCATGATCGTGCAGTCGGGCAACGACGCTTGCGTCGTGCTCGCCGAAGGCCTGGCCGGCAGCCACGCCGCCTTCGTCGATCTGATGAACCAAAAGGCCAAGGAGATCGGCCTCACTGGCAGCCATTTCGCCAATGCCGACGGGCTGCCCGACCCCAGCCACTATTCGACCCCGCGCGACCTGGCGATCCTGGCGCAGCGGACGATCAAGGATTTTCCTGAGTATTATCACTACTATAGCGAGAAGGATTACAACTTCAATAATATCAATCAGGGAAATCGCAACCCGCTGCTCTATAAGGATCTCGGCGCTGACGGGTTGAAGACCGGGCATACCGACGAATCGGGATACAGCCTCTTGGCCTCGCTACTTCGCGACAAGCGCAGGATCATTCTCGTGCTCAGCGGCCTGCCGAGCATGAAGTCGCGGGCCCAGGAAAGCGAACGGCTGGCCCAATGGGCGTTCCGCGAATTCAACGCCTATCAGCTGTTCACCGCCGGCGAGAAGGTCGATGATGCCGACGTGTGGCTCGGCGCCGCGGCGAAGGTACCGGTGACGGTCGACAAGGATCTCATCGTCACCCTGCCGCGCAAATCGCGCAAGGATATGAAGGTGACCGTCAGCTATAACCAGCCGATCCCGGCACCGGTCAAGAAGGGTGACGAAGTCGGCAAGGTGACTGTAACCGCACCGGATGCGGCGCCGATCGAGGCCCCGCTCCGTGCCGGCGCCGCGGTCGACCGCATGGGAACGTTCGGCCGCATGGCCACGGTTGCCGCCCACCTGATCTGGGGCGACCGGCGCTGACCGCAGCATTGCCTCCGGGTGTCGCGCGCGGCCGCTTCATTACGGTCGAGGGCGGCGAAGGCGCCGGCAAATCGACCCAGCTCGACCTGCTGATGACGGCGCTGGCGCGAGCCGGGATCGCCGCAACGCGGACCCGCGAGCCCGGCGGCTCTGCCGGAGCAGAGGCGATCCGTCGCCTGCTGCTCGACGGCGCCAACGAGCGCTGGGACGCGATCGGCGAAGCGCTGCTCTTCTATGCGGCGCGCCGCGACCATGTCGTTCGGCTGATCGCGCCAGCGCTCGATCGTGGGGTTTGGGTGGTGTGTGACCGGTTCGCCGATTCGACGCTGGCCTATCAAGGGTACGGCCGCGGGCTGCCGCTCGCTGACCTTCTGGCATTGCACCGTTTTGCGCTCGGCGATTTTGCGCCGGATCTGACGCTGGTCCTCGATTTGCCAGTGGAGGTGGGGCTTGCCCGCGCGGCGCGGCGCGCCGGCGATGCCGACCGGTTCGAGCGACTCGATACGGCGTTTCACGAGCGGCTTCGGCAGGGCTTCCGCCAGATTGCCGCGGACCACCCCGACCGTTGCGTGGTGATCGACGCGGCCGGCGAGCGCGACAGCGTGCATCGTGCCGTGCTCGCTGCAATTGCCGGGCGCCTCGGCGTCGCCCTTGCGCCATGAGAAGCGGCCGGGACGCCGCGGGCGATGGCACCACGGCGCCGGTGCCGCGCGCCAATCCGGAGCTGGTCGGCCGCGAAGGCGCTGAGAGGGCGTTGCTCGAGCTGTTTCGCTCGGGCCGCCTGCCGCATGCGCTGCTGCTGTGCGGGCCGCGCGGCATCGGCAAGGCGACGCTGGCGTATCGTTTCGCACGCTTCGTACTCGCCAGCGGGGCAGGGGGACCGCCCGCCCGCCTGTTCAGCGACGCAGACGAAAATGGCCTGGCGGTCGCCCCGGAGAGCGGCACCTTTCGTCGCGTGGCGTCGGGCGGGCATGCCGATCTGCTGACCGTGGAACGCGCGTGGGACCCGCGCCGCAACCGGCTGCGCGGCGAGATCGTCGTCGACGACACCCGAGAGATCGCGGCATTCCTGCGACTGACGCCAGCCGAGGGCGGCTGG
Source organism: Allostellaceae bacterium (assembly GCA_036000945.1). Taxonomy (GTDB): domain Bacteria; phylum Pseudomonadota; class Alphaproteobacteria; order ATCC43930; family CGMCC-115725; genus DATARH01. The sequence continues at coordinate 20,128 of DASYUS010000421.1, read as the reverse complement.
CGCGTCGTCATCATCGACGGCGCCGACGAGATGAACCGCAACGCCGCCAACGCACTCCTCAAAATCCTCGAAGAGCCGCCACGGCGCGCGCTGCTGCTGCTGGTGGCGCACAGCCCGGGATTGCTGCTGCCGACGATCCGCTCGCGCTGCCGGCGGTTTCCGCTGATGCCGTTGCCGGACGAGATCGTCCGCCATCTGCTCGGGCGCTACCGGCCCGATCTGCCCGAGCCGCGGGCGGCGGCCTTGGTGACGCTGTCCGGCGGCAGCATCGGCCGCGCCCTCGACCTCGCCGACGTTGACGGGGTCGGGCTGTACCGGTCGATCCTCGCGCTGCTCGCACGCGGGAGCGTGATCGACATGGCCGAGCTGCACGCTTTCGCCGATCGGCTTGGGCGCAGCGATGCCGAGAGCGCTTATCGCGTGGTCGAGGAGCTGTTGGGGCAGTTGCTGGCGCGTCTCGCCGTCAGGAGCGCGCATGGAACCAGCGCCGCCGATCGGGAAGGCGAGTTGCTGGACCATCTCGCCGGCCGGAGTTCGGCCGCGCGCTGGGCTGAGTTGCGCGACGAGATCGGCGGCAGCTTCGCCCGCACCGACGCCCTCAATCTCGACCGCAAGCAAACGATCCTCAGCGCATTCTTTGCGATCGGCGACGCGGCACGGTAGAAGCTCTCGGCGCCACGGCGCGGGCATGGCGATCGCGTCGCTGGACCGATCGCCGGCTCGGCCCCATATCTGCGCTTTGGAGAGGATGATGAGCGGCGCCCGGCGGTATTTTCTGACGACCCCGATCTATTATGTGAACGACCTGCCGCATCTCGGTCACGCCTACACGACGGTGGCCTGCGATGTGCTGGCCCGCTTCATGCGGCTCGACGGCTACAACGTCAAATTCCTGACCGGCAGCGACGAGCATGGCCAGAAGGTCGAGCAATCGGCGCGCGCCGCCGGGATCGCGCCGCAGGAGTACTGTGACCGTATCTCGCCAGCCTGGCGGGAGATGACGCGCCTTCTCGACATTAGCAACGACGATTTCATCCGCACCACCGAGGAGCGCCATGTGCGCGGGGTGCAGGCGCTGTGGCAGGAGCTGGAACGGCGCGGCGAGATTTATCTCGGCCGCTTCGCTGGCTGGTACTCGGTGCGCGACGAAGCCTTCTACGACGAGAGCGAACTTGTCGATGGAAAAGCCCCGACCGGCGCCGAGGTCGAATGGCTGGAGGAGGACAACTACTTCTTTCGGCTGTCGGCCTGGCAGGACCGACTTCTGGCCTGGTACGATGCGCACCCCGAGGCGATCGCGCCGCGCAGCCGGCGCAACGAGGTGATCAGCTTTGTCAGATCGGGTCTCAGGGACCTGTCGATCTCGCGCACCAGCTTCAGCTGGGGCATCCCGGTACCGGGAAACCCAAAGCACGTGATCTACGTCTGGCTCGACGCGCTGATCAACTACATCACCGCGATCGGCTATCCGGAGGTCACAAGCAAAGAGTTTTCAACATTTTGGCCTGCCGATCTTCACATGGTGGGTAAGGATATCCTGCGCTTTCACACGGTCTATTGGCACGCCTTCCTGATGGCGGCCGGGATCGAGCCGCCGCGCCGCGTCTTTGCCCACGGCTGGTGGACGATCGAAGGCCAGAAGATGTCGAAATCGCTCGGCAATTTCATCTCGCCGAAGGAATTGGTCGACACTTACGGGCTCGATCCGCTGCGCTATTTCCTGTTGCGCGAGCTGCCGTTCGGCAGCGACGGCGACCTGTCGCATCGCGCCCTCATCAGCCGGCTCAACGGCGACCTGGCGAACGATTTCGGCAACCTTGCGCAGCGCGTCCTGGCAATGATCAACCGCAATTGCGCGGCCTCCGTGCCCGAACCGGGCCCCGCCGAGCCGGCCGACGACAGGCTGCTCGCCGAGGCGCGCGCATTGTTGCCGAAGCTGCGCGAGTTGGTCGCCGAGCAGCAGGCCTTCCACCTCGCGCTCGATGCGGTCTGGCGCGTCGTCGCCGAGGCCAACCGCTATGTCGACGAGCAGGCGCCCTGGGCGCTGCGGCGCGCCGACCCAGCGCGGATGCGCACGGTGCTTCATACGCTGGCCGAGACGCTGCGGCACCTGGGCATCCTGGTGCAGCCTTTCGTCCCGGGCGCCGCGGCGATGCTGCTCGATCAGCTGGCGGTGCCGGCGGAGGCGCGGCACTTTGCCGATTTGGCCGAGCAGCTGCCGCCGGGCCGGCCGTTGCCGGCGCCGCGCGGCATCTTCCCGCGCTTCGTCGAGCCCGCGGCGGCCAGCGCCTGACGGCGGCAGGGCAGGGCGGATGCTGGTCGACAGCCATTGCCATCTCGATTTCCCGGATTTCGCCGCGGAGCGCGAGGCGGTCGTCGCGCGCGCCCGCGCGGCCGGGGTGGCGACCCTGCTGACGATCGGCACAAGGCTCGACCAGTTCGCCGCGGTGCGGGCGATCGCCGAGGCTTTTGACGACGTCTGGTGCTCGGTCGGCGCCCATCCGCACGAGGCGTCCGACCACGCGACGACGACCGCAGGCGACCTCGCCGCGCTCGCGGCGCATCCGCGGGTCGTCGGCATCGGCGAGACCGGCCTCGACTTCCACTACGACCACAGCCCGCACGACGTGCAGGAACAGGTGTTTCGCGCCCATATTGCGGCCTCGAAGGCGAGCGGGCTGCCGCTGATCATCCATGCCCGCGCGGCCGACGACGATATCGTGCGCATTCTGCGGGAGGAGAGGCCGCCGCCCGGCGTCCTGCACTGCTTCAGCAGCGGCCGGGCGCTGGCCGAGGCGGCGCTCGACCTCGGCTTCTTTATCTCGATCTCCGGCATGGTCACGTTCCGCACCGCCGAGGAGCTGCGCGCGATCGTCCGCGATGTGCCGCTCGAACGGCTGCTCGTTGAAACCGATGCGCCGTATTTGGCGCCGGTGCCGTATCGCGGGCGGCGCAACGAGCCGGCCTATGTCGCCGCCACCGCCGCGGCGGTCGCCGCGCTCAAGGGCATTGCCCCGGAGACACTCGCCGCGGCAACGACCGGCAATTTCTTCCGGCTGTTTCAGAAGGCGGTGCGGCCCGCCATTGTTGCATGAAGGCAACGCTGCTCGGCTGCGGCGCTTCGTGGGGCGTGCCGGCGATCGGCCCGGATTGGGGGCGCTGCAACCCCTCCGACCCGCGCAACCGCCGCCGCCGCGGCTCGCTGCTCGTCGAGAGTCGCGGCCGCGCCCTCTTGATCGACACCTCGCCCGATCTGCGCGAGCAGCTTCTCGATGCCGGCGCGGCCCGGCTCGACGCCGTGCTGTTAACCCATGCGCATGCCGATCATCTTCATGGAATAGATGATATTCGCATGGTTAATCGATTGGTAGGACAGGCAATCCCACTCTATGCCGGCGCCGATACGCTGGCCGAGGCAGAGCGTCGCTTCGGCTACGCGCTGCAGCCGGCGGTGCCCGGCAAGCCGCTCTATCGGCCGGCGCTCGTGCCGCATCCGATCACCGGACCGTTCACCGCCGCCGGCATGCCTGTCGTGCCGTTTACCCAAAGCCACGGGTTCAGCACGACGCTTGGTTTCCGCATCGGGACGCTGGCTTATTCGACCGACGTCGTCGGACTCGACGACAACGCCTTCGCCGCGCTCGCCGGGATCGAGCTGTGGATCGTCGATTGTCTGCGCCGCGAGCCGCATCCGACGCACAGCCATCTCGCCCAGACGCTCTCTTGGATCGAGCGGGTGCGGCCGCGCCGTGCCGTACTGATCCACATGGACCAGAGCCTCGATTACGGCGAACTCAGCGCCGAATTGCCGGAGGGCGTCGAGCCCGGCCGCGATGGCCTCATGATCGAATTGCCCGACCCGTGATCCGCCGCGCCGAGGCGCGCGACCAATCGTCGATCGAAGCGATCGTCCGCGCGGCCTATTCGATCTACACCGCGCGCATCGGCCAAATGCGCGGACCGATGGCTCGACGACTACGCGCAGCGCATCGCGGACGGCGCGGTCAGCGTGCTGGAGGATGACGACGGCGCAGTGGCCGGGCTGGTCGGTATTGGCGACGTTACACTTGCCATAGAGCAGCCTCTACATGGTATGATGATCCCAACGCGCCGCAAAGGGGCGGCGTAATGGACGGCGGCGGCTTTATCCGCGAACTTTGCATCGCGCTTGAGCACCGGTGGAAACCGGAGGAATTGTTTTTGCTGTTCACGGCGTATTTTGACGAGTCGGATACGCATGGATCGGCACCAACGATCATCATGTCGGCGTTTTTGGGCCATGCACGACAATGGGAGATTTTTGGGCGAAAGCTGAGGACTCTTCAAAAGACTGAGCATTTTTCCATTTTTCACGGCAAGGAAATCAAGGCCGGCGCTGGAGAGTTCCTTGGGTGGGAACTCACCAAACGAATGAGCGTAGTAAATAAGATTGCGGATTTAGTGAGAGATGAATTGGAGGATGGAATAGCAATTCACTTAGAATACGACAGGTATATAAATGAATACAGGGGATCGTATACGCCAAGGGGCGTCGCTCTTGACAGTCAATATGGCGTTTGCTTTCGTATGCTGCTGTCCTATTTAGTCAATGCATTAACGGCAACGGGTAAGAAACATAATCTGCATGTGGTTCTCGAACGCGGCCACCAGAATGCACTAAATTGTGAAAGAATATTTAACGAGTTAAAGGAAAGCGTGAGAGCCAAAGGCATCGAATTACTCGGCACCTTCACGCTTGCATCTAAAGCGGAAGCACCCCCTTTGATGGTCGCGGATTTTCTGGCGTATAGTTATAAGATGATGCGTATCCCCGGCGGTATTGGATTGGATGGATATCCAGAAACCGCGCCTAAAAAGGGGGAGGCAGGATTAACATTTCTTGGATTGGCACCAAATGCACTGCAGCGGCTTAAACTTGAAATGCAGCAAGATCGACTATTCGTTCGTGCCTATAAGAGAAACGTAGCTGTTCGCGCCGCTAAGAATTCCCCTCCTTCTTAGGCGGCGGCTTTGGACGGACAACCTCATTGAATGCACGGTCAAACGCTCCTGGGCTCTCATCCACCTCGACCTCGCGGGCCATGTCGATGAAGCGCTTAAGCTGCTCAGGATCGGTCTTCGGGCGAGGGGCGGCGGGCTTCCGTGGCATGCACGCAGCATACACCTGCTACCGTCATTCGTCGAATAGCGGCAATTCGAGTTGGCGCGGATCACCGAACAGCCGTTCAGAACGGCGGCGTATCGAGTTCGATTTGGCGACGAGTTGTTTGATACGTCAGCCGCTTGCCGGCAGCGCCAGCCACAGCGCGAGCCGTGCGCTGCGCATCATCGATGCCGAGCTTGGCGCGCGTGTTGAACCGGAAGTCGAACTCGGCGAGATAGCGGTCGATGTGTTTCTCGTCAATATGTTGGTAGACGCCGATCAGACCGCGCTTGAAGACCGAGAAAAAGCCTTCAAGCGTGTTCGTGTGCGCGTCGCCCCGGACGTATTCGCCCTTGGAATGGTCTACCGCCTCGTGCTGGCCGAAGGGCATGATCTTCCTGTAGCTGAGCGAGCTGTCCGTCCGCAGTTGCACATCAGGTGCAAGCTGACCGACCAGCGCCTCGCGAACCGTGCGGTGATCGAGGAACTTGGAGCGGATCGGGCCGCCGCGCTCTACCAGCGACAGCACCTGCCGGGTCTCGCGTGGCGGAGCGTCTTTCGGGCGCCGCGTCTTCGGAGAGCGGGTGATAAACGTCTCATCGGCTTCTACGATTGCGCCGCCGCCGCCAAGTGGGGCGAGGCCGCCGCTATCCTTCATCATTTCGCGGATGCGGTGCCCGAGGAACCACGCGGTCTTGAGGCTGCCGCCGAGCGTCCGCTGAAGCTGGCGGGTCGAGATGCCTTTCTTGCTGGAGCACACGAGGTAGATCGCCTGAAACCATATCCGCATCGGGACGTGGCTGGACTCGAACACCGTACCGATCCGCACCGTGAATGGCTTGCGGCATGCCCGGCAATTCCACAGGCCAGGGCGCGTCGTCTTGCCTTTGGAGCGCGATGCTTCGCCGATCGCGCCGCAGTGCGGGCAAGTCGGGCCATTCGGCCACAAGCGCGCCTCCGCATAGGCAAACGCCGCGTCTTCATCGGCGAAAATCGGGGCGTCGAGGGTCGATTGCATGGCGGTTCTCCTGAGCCGCCATTCTACCGATGGTGTTCTCTATGTCAAGTGTAACATCGCCTCGGTATTTGTCATAATATATATTATGCGACAAATGGATCCTGCACCAACCGCTGACGAACGCTCGCACAGCGGATAGCATGTCGCCCTGCCCGCGACGCGAAGAGAAATTCGATGGATCTGCCAGGGGGGCTTCGGCTCAGTTTCGGGGATCGGCCGTCGCCGAAAGATGAAGAATTCGTCGACGAAGCGCTCGGCGACTACAACAAGCCGTTCCTGCACGACCCCGCCTACGCCTATTTCGGCCTGTTTGTGCGCGACGATACGGGAGCGATCCAGGCCGGGCTGGTCGGCCAGGTCTATGCCGGATGGCTGTTCGTCAAGCTGCTCTGGGTAGCGGCGGATTTGCGCCGGAGCGGTATCGGCAGCGGGCTCCTGGCCGAGGCCGAACGCCGCGCCCGCACTCTCGGCTGCCACTCGGCATGGGTCGATACGTTTTCGTTTCAGGGCCCCGAATTCTACCCGAAATTCGGCTACCGCGAGTTCGGCCGGATCGATTACCCGCCCGACCACCAGCGCATCTTTCTCCAGAAGGCGCTCGGTCCGGAGTGATGCCATGCCGATGACCCGCCCGATCGACCGGCTGCTCGCGATCATGGCCCGGCTGCGCGACCCCGATCACGGTTGCCCGTGGGATGTGCAGCAGAATTTCGCGACGATCGCGCCCTATACGATCGAGGAGGCCTATGAGGTCGCCGATGCGATCGAGCGGGCCGACATGGCTGCGCTCAAGGACGAACTCGGCGATCTCCTGCTGCAGGTCGTCTTTCACGCCCGCATGGCCGAGGAAGCCGGGCACTTCGCGTTCGACGACGTCGCCACGGCGATCGCCGACAAGATGGTGCGCCGCCACCCCCATGTCTTCGGCGATGCCGAGATCGCCTCAGTCGCCGCGCAGAACGAGGCGTGGGAGGCACACAAGGCGGCCGAGCGGGAGGCAAAAGGCGATGCCGGTAGCGTCCTCGACGGGGTGGCGCTTGCCCTCCCCGCCCTGTTGCGCGCGGCGAAAATCTCGCAGCGCGCGGCGCGCATCGGCTTCGATTGGCCCGATGCGCGCGCGGTCATCGCGAAAATCGCCGAGGAAATCGTCGAACTCGAAGCCGAGCTCGATGCGGGTGCCGCGCCGGCGGCGATCGAAGAGGAAATGGGCGACCTGTTGTTCGCCGCCGCCAATCTCGCCCGCAAGCTGGAGATCGAGCCCGAGACCGCGCTCAGGCGTGGCACGGCGAAATTCGAGCACCGGTTCCGCCGGGTCGAGGCGCTGGCCCGGGAACGCGGCATCGGCCGCGACATCGACGCGCTTGAAGCCCTATGGCAGGAAGTAAAGGCCAGCGAACTGAAATCACCTGAACTCCGGCTTGCACCGGTAACCGGCGATCTCCCCGCCGGGTTTGAGCTGATGCGGGCGGAAGCGGGGGCCGAAGGCTATCGCATGCTCGACACGCTTGCTGCCGGCTGGGAAACCGGTGTGACGCGATTTGATCGCGACGGCGAGGCGCTGTTTGCCGTCTATGCCGGCGGCGCCCTCGCCGGCATCGGGGGATTGACGCACGAAGCCGCGATCCCGGGCGCCTTGCGCATGCGGCGCTTCTACATCCGGGCGCCGTTTCGCCGCGGCGGCGTCGGGCGAAAGCTGGCGAGGACGCTGCTTGAACCGGCTCTTGCGGCGGGGCGCGTGGTGACCGTCAATGCCGGGGGCGGCAGCGATCCGTTCTGGGAGGCTCTCGGTTTCGTCGCCGATCGGCGCGACGGACACACGCATATCCTGCGGCCCGCGCCAGCCGAAACGCAAAGATCCGAGCGTTAGTACGGAGCCCTACAAGGGTTAATGCAATCGCTGGCGGTGCCTTAATCGGCCGAGATCGGCGTCGGAGAGGCGGACCGAGAGGTGGGCGGCGTCGGCGTCGTCGCGGCGCCCGAGAACCTCGCCATGGGCGTAGATCCAGGCGAGGGTCCGGCCGTCGCTCAGCGGCACGTCGAGCCGCACCGGCTGCGCGCCGTTCTCAAACCTTCTGTCGATCAGCCGCAGCAGATCGCCGCACCCCTCCCCGGTCGCTGCCGACAGCGCGACGATCTCGGTGTTGCGCAACGTCTGGCTGGCAAGGCTGGCGCGGGCCTCCTCGTCGAGCAGGTCGATCTTGTTGAGAACCTCGATCAGCCCGTCCTCGGCGAGATCGCCCAGGCCAAGATCGGCGAGCACGGCAAGCACGTCCTCGCGCTGCGCTGCGCTGTCGGGGTGATGCGCGTCGCGGACATGGACGACGATATCGGCCTCGGTCACCTCCTCGAGCGTGGCGCGAAAGGCGGCGACGAGATGGGTCGGCAGGTCGGAGATGAAGCCGACCGTATCGGAGAGGATCGCCTTCCGGCCCGAGGGCAGATCGAGGCGCCGCATCGTCGGATCGAGCGTCGCGAACAGCAGGTCTTCGGCGCCGACCGCCGATCGGGTCAGGCGGTTGAACAGCGTCGATTTCCCGGCATTGGTGTAGCCGACCAGCGCCACCACCGGGTAGGGAACCCGCCGCCGCGCCTCGCGGTGCAGGCCTCGGGTGCGCCTGACATCGCCGAGTTCGCGCTTCAGCCGCACGATGCGCTCGTCGATCAGCCGGCGGTCGATCTCGAGCTGGCTCTCGCCCGGACCGCCGAGAAAGCCGAACCCGCCGCGCTGGCGCTCCAGATGAGTCCACGACCGCACCAGTCGCGAGCGCTGGTACGACAATGCCGCCAACTCGACCTGCAGCCTTCCCTCATGGGTGCGTGCGCGCTCGCCGAAGATTTCGAGGATGAGGCCGGTGCGATCGATCACCTTGGCCTGCCAGCGCCGTTCGAGGTTGCGCTGCTGCACCGGGGAGAGCGGTCCGTCGATGACGACAAGCCCGATCTCCTCGTCGGCGATGATCGTGCGCAGCATCTCGACGTTGCCGCTGCCGAACAGCGTCGCCGGCACCGGCCGAACGATACGGACGATCTCGGCGCGGACGATGTCGAGTTCGATCGCCCGCGCCAACCCGACCGCCTCGGCAAGACGGGCATCGGCCGATCGACCCGGCGCCTGCAAGCGGCGGGGATCGGCGGCCTTCGCGGCCGGATGGATGACGAGCGCGCGGCTGGCCGGCGCGGCGGGCGATAAGTCGCTGCGGTTCAGGATTCGTCCGGCTCCTTGCCGCCTTCGAACAGCTGGATCGGCTGGGCCGGCATCACCGTCGAGATCGCGTGCTTGTAGACCAGCTGCGAATGCGCATCGCGGCGCAGCAACACGCAAAAATTGTCGAACCAGGTGATGATCCCCTGAAGCTTCACGCCGTTCACCAGAAATACCGTCACCGGCGTCTTGTTCTTGCGGACGTGGTTTAAGAAAATGTCCTGAACGTTTTGCGATTTCTCGGTCGACATGGGTAGTCTCCCCATCGTTCTTGGAGCCTCGGCGAGCGGCTCGGAGGATAAACAGAGAGGTATCGGCCGCCGTATCGCCTACGAAGATGGGCGCGGTGCATCAAATCGCAACCCCTCAAGAACGCGAAAGAGGCCGGCCTCGTCGGCAAACGACAACCGCGGCGCGAAGCGGGCGAATTCTTCGCTCGCCTGGGCGTCACCGAGCAGCACTGCGATGCAGCCGCTGTTCTCGGCGCACTGCATGTCGACCGCGGTGTCGCCGACGAACCACACGTCTTCACCGGCCTGCACCCCGCTTTGCGCGAGCGCCAGGTGGACCGGCTCAGGAGCCGGTTTGTCGGCCGGCGCATCGCCCGCCCCGACAATGCTGCCGAAGAATTCCGACCAGCCGAGCCATGCGACTTCGCGCCGCAGCAATTGGCCGGTCTTGTTGCTGACGACGCCGAGGAAGATCCGTTCCGCCGCGAGCCTGCGCAACATTGCCTCGCGGCCGGGCAGCGGACTCAGCCGCTCGAGATGGATCTCGCGGAACCGGTCGAGATAGATCCCGCGCGCTTCTTCCCAGCGCTCGCCGAAATGCAGCGGAAAGCTCTCGCGCAGGCTGAGCCGCACCCGCTCTCTTGTCTCCGCCAGCGACCACTCCGGCTTGTCCATCGCGCGCATCAGGAAATTGAGCGCCTCATGGATTGTCGCCCAGCTGTCGACGAGCGTGTTGTCCCAGTCGAAGAGGATGGCGCGCGGCCGGCGGATCGCTGGAAACGAGAGCCCGCTCATGGCGCGGCGGCGGCGTGGGAGAAATAGGCGGCCCGCAGTTTTTCGCTGAGGAGGCCGGGGGCGCCGTTGCCGACGGGCGTGTCATCGATGCGCACGACCGGCAGCAGGTCGGCCGTCGTGCTCGTCAGAAAGGCTTCGCGCGCGGCCTTCGCCTCCGCCACCGTGAACGGCCGCTCAACCAGCCGGTAGCCGTCGTGCGCGATGATGTCGATCACGGCCCGGCGGGTCACGCCGTTGAGGATGGTGTGGTCGGCAGCGCGGGTCACCACCGCGCCGTCGCCGGTTACAATCCAGGCATTGGTCGAGGTGCCCTCGGTGACGTATCCGTCGCCATCGACCTGCCAGGCTTCCCAGGCGCCCGTTTCCTTCGCCTGCTGCTTGCCGAGCACATTAGCAACGAGCGCTATCGATTTGATGTCGCAGCGCTGCCAGCGGATGTCGCGGATCGTGATGACCGCGATCCCGTCTTGCCCGAGGCGTGGGTCGGGCGGCCGCGACCGCCGCGACGTCACCACGAGGGTCGGCTTCGCCGCTTTCGGAAAGGCGTGCTCGCGCGGCGCAACCCCGCGGGTGACTTGCAGATAGACGATGCCGGTGTCGACGTCGTTGCGGCGGATGACCTCGCGAATGACGATCTTCAGCGCCGCATCGCCGATCGGCGGCGCGATGCGCAACTCGGCGAGCGAGCGCTGCAACCGCGCCAGATGCGGCGCCTCGTCGACGAGGTGACCGCCCTGCACCGCGATCACTTCATAAACGCCGTCGGCAAACTGATAGCCGCGGTCCTCGATATGCACCCCCGCCTGACGATGGGGCACGAACCGGCCGGCGACATAGGCGATGCGGGACATGCGTGGTCAGTTCTCCGCCCGATCCTGTCGAGTCACGTGCCGACCTTGAGCGGGCGGTCGTTGCCGAAGACGCCGAGGGATTTGAGCTTCCGGTGCAACGCCGAGCGCTCCATCCCGACAAAGGCGGCGGTCCGGGAAATGTTGCCGCCGAAGCGGGTGACCTGGGCCAAGAGGTATTCCCGCTCGAACACCTCGCGCGCGTCGCGCAGCGGCAGCGTCATGATCTCGCTGCCCTTGTCCCATTTGACGACGGAGGGCGCGATCGCGGTGATCTCGTTGGGTAGCATGTCGGCGCGGAACGGCTCGCTCGCGTCGCCCGGCGCCATGATCAGCAGCCAATCGATGACGTTGCGCAATTGCCGCACATTGCCGGGCCAGGTGTAGGCCTGCAGCGCGGCCAGCGAATCCTCGCCGAAGTCGCGCACCGCGATCCGCGCCGCTTCCGCCCCGCGAGCGATGAAATGGCGGGCGAGCAGCGGGATGTCCTCGCGCCGCTCGCGCAACGCCGGCACCCGGATCGGCACTACGTTGAGCCGATAGAACAGGTCTTCGCGAAAACGGCTGGCGGCGATCTCGGCCGCCAGCTCGCGATTGGAAGAGGCAACGACGCGAACGTCGACCTCAACCCGCCGCGAACCCCCTACCCGCTCGAACGTCTGTTCCTGTAGCGCCCGCACGATCTTGCCCTGCGTCTCGAGCGGCATGTCGGCGACCTCGTCGAGAAACAGGGTGCCACCATGGGCGCGCTCGAAAGTGCCGATCTTGCGCGGCGTGCCGTCGTTGCTGGCCTCGCTGCCGAACAGCTCGATCTCCAGCCGGTCGGGGCGCATCGTGGCGCAATTGACCGGGACAAACGGTCCCGCAGCGCGGCGCGAGCGCGCATGTAGCAGGCGGCCGACCACCTCCTTGCCCGAGCCGGGCGCGCCGGTGATGAGGACGCGGCTGCCGGTCGGCGCGACGCGGTCGATCTGCTGGCGCAGCTGGTTGATCGGCGGCGAGATCCCCACCAGATCGAGCTCGCCGCCGGCGCGCAGCTTCAGTTCGGCATTTTCGCGGCGCAACTGGGCCGCCTCGATGGCGCGCGCGACGACAAGTAGCAGGCGATCGCTCTTGAACGGCTTTTCGATGAAGTCGTAGGCGCCGATCTTGATCGAATCGACCGCGGTCTCGATCGTTCCGTGGCCGCTGATCATGACGACGGGCACCGATGGCATCTCGGCGTGCAGCTGACGCAGGATGCCGATGCCGTCGAGTTCGCTGCCTTGCAACCAGATGTCGAGGATGACGAGGGTCGGTTGTCGCGCCTGGATGGCCGCCAGCGCTTCGCTGCTGTCGGCGGCGTCGCGGGTCGCGTAGCCTTCGTCGCGCAACACCCCGGCAATCAACATCCGGATGTCGGCTTCGTCGTCGACGATCAGTATGTCATGCGCCATGGCTGACCGAACTCAACTCAACGTGCGCTGCGGGCGGCTCGGAATGGCCGGCGGCGCGGGCGTCTGCGGCGAAAACCAGCCGCACCCGGGCGCCCCCGGAATGCCGATCGAGCAGCAGCAGCTCGCCCTGATGATCTTCCATGATCTTTTTCACGATAGCGAGGCCCAAACCCGTGCCCTTCGCACGCGTCGTGACATAGGGCTCGGTCAGCCGCTCTCGGCCACGCCGCGGCAGGCCCTTGCCGTTGTCTTCGACCGTGACGGCGACCGGACCGTTCGCCTCGATCGTTACGATGATCTGCCCCGGCGCGGCCGGCTCCTGCTCGGCGATTCGGGCCTCGATCGACTCGACCGCATTCTTGAGGATATTGATCAGCGCCTGCCCGAGAAGACGCGCATCGCACCGCAGCAGCACCGGACGCGCGGCGAAGCGGGTCTCGAAGGCAATCTTGGGGTGTGCCGTGCGCTCCAGGAAGACGGCCTGCTCGACCAGGGTAGTCAGGTCTTCCGGTTTCAGCACCGGCACCGGCATCCGCGCGAACGACGAGAACTCGTCGACCATCCGCCCGATATCCTCGACGTGCCGGATGATCGTATCGGTGCAGATGCGGAACGTCTCCGGGTCCTTCTTTATCTCTTTCAAGTATCTGCGCCGCAACCGCTCGGCCGAGAGCTGGATCGGGGTCAGCGGGTTCTTGATCTCGTGGGCAATGCGGCGGGCGATATCGGCCCAGGCGGCCTTGCGCTGCGCTGACAACAGCTCGGTGATGTCGTCGAAGGTGACGACAAAGCCGCTGATCTCGCCACCGCCTTCTTCGGCGTCATACTCGGCGGCGATGCGAACCAGCAGCGTGCGGGTGCTGTTGTCGCCGACGATCTGGACCTGTCCTTGCGCCAGCCGGTCGGGGCGCAGGGCCACTTCCTCCAAGAGACCGGCCATTTCGGGGGCGATTTCAGCGAGATCCTCGCCAGTCGACAGATCGAGGTCGACGCCGAGCAGCGCCGATGCCGACCGGTTGGGCAGATGGATGCGGCCGCCGCGATCGAGCCCGATGACTCCGGCGGAGACCCCGGTCAGCACCGTCTCGGTAAACCGGCGCCGTTCGTCGAGCTGGCGGTTGGCCTCGATGAGCTCGCGCTGCTGGCTCTGAATCTGGTTGGTCATCCGGTTGAAGGCGCGGCTCAGCGAGACCAGCTCGTCGTCCTTTTTGCCTTCGGGAACCCGGGCCGCGAGATCGCCGGCGCGCACCCGCTCGGCCGCCCCGACCAGCCGGCTGATCGGATCGGCGAACTGGGCGGCAAAATGGATGCCGATCGCGATGGCGGCGGCAAGGACCAGCACCGCGACCACGATGTAGATCACCGCAAACTTGATCTGGAGGCCGGAGCGCTGACCTTCGAGCAGCTCGTACTGTGCCGCCGCAAGGTGGGTCTCGTCGCGATGGGCGAGCACCCGAGGCTCGATAAAGCGCCCGACGTAAAGGTAGAGGTCGCTGAACTCGTCGAGCCGTAGGAGTGCGCGCACCCGCTCTTCGCGGTCGTCGGTCATGATGACGACTTCGCCCTGCCCGGCGCGGCGCATCGCGTCCTTGCTGACATCCTCGAAGCCGAGGGCAAAGACAAGCCCGGTGCGCGCCACCATCGTTCCCTTGCGGTCGAGCACGGCGGCCTCGGTCAACCCGCGCATCGACGCCTGGGCAGCCAATATCGGCGGCAGGTATTGCGGGTTCAGGTGCAGCGAGGAGGCAGAGCGATTGAGATCGCTGGCCATCGCCAACGCGTCGGCCCGGATCGCCTGCTGGTGTTCCTTGACGTAGGCATCGGCGACCGCGACCGACTCGGAAATCGCCGTGCGCACCTTGTCGCTGAACCAGGCTTCGATACCGGAGCCGAAGAAGAGGTAGGAAAATACCGCGACGATGATCGTCGGCAGGACGGCGATCAGACTGAACAGCCCGACGAGCCTCACCTGAAGCCGCGAACCGGCGAGCCCGAGGCGGCGCTCGGCCCACATCTCGACCAGCCGCTTGGCCACCACCGCCAACAAGGCGAGCAGCAGCACCAGATCGAGATTGAGCAGCGTGAGGACGCTGCCGCGGCGAGCCCCGAACGGCGGCGCGCCGGTCAGCGCCAGATAGGTCGCGATCCCCGAAGCCAGCGCCGCCGCCGCCAACGCGATCGCTATCTTCCGCCACAGGCCGATGCCGCCCGCCCAGGTGCGCACCTGTCGCGCCAGGCTCATTCAGCAATCCTTACCGAATTTGCCGTCGAAAGAGGCTCCGACGACTCATACTCCCCCGCAGCCAACCTTGAGGTCGTTGCCGCCGGGCAACAAAGTCCGCACGGCAGCGGCCGGCATGGTACAGCCTATTTTAGGCCGCGGACGACAGCGATGTCCAATTCGCGGATCTTTTTGCGCAGCGTATTGCGATTGAGGCCGAGCAGGTGGGCCGCCTTGATCTGGTTGCCGCGGGTGGCGCCCAACGTCGCCACGATCAACGGGCGCTCGATCTCGCGCAGCACCCGGTCGTAGAGGCCGGCGGCCGGCAATGCGCCGCGGTGTGCGGCGAAATAGTCGGTGATGTGGCGCTCGACCGCCGCCGAGAGCCCTTCGCTGCTTCCGGACTCGGCCGGCATCACCGGCGGCGCCGCCTCCGCCAGTTCGGCATCGATGACATCGAGGCCGATGGATTCCTGCGAATAGAGCGCGGCGAGGCGGCGCACAAGGTTTTCCAGCTCGCGCACATTGCCGGGCCAGCGATGGCGGCGCAGCCGCTCCATCGCCGGCTCGTCGATCGTCTTCAGCGGCAATCCCTCGCGCGCCGCCAGCGCCGCGAAATGGCGCGCCAGGGAGGGAATGTCGGAACTGCGCTCGCGCAGCGGCGGCAGCCGCATCGGCGCGACGTTGAGGCGATAGAACAGATCCTCGCGGAAGAGGCCCTGGCGGATCAGCTGCGCCAGGTCGCGGTGCGTCGCCGCGATGATGCGGACGTCGACGCGGATCGGCGTCCGGCCGCCTACCGCGGTGTATTCGCCTTCCTGCAGCACCCGCAACAGACGTGTCTGCGCTTCGGGCGGCATGTCGCCGATCTCGTCGAGAAAAAGCGTGCCACCCTTGGCCTGCTCGAAGCGCCCCATGCTGCGCGCGGTGGCGCCGGTGAAGGCGCCTCGCTCATGGCCGAACAGCTCGCTTTCAATCAGCTCGCGCGGGATTGCGGCCATGTTGATCGCGACGAAGGGCCCCGAGCGGCGCTTGCCGAAATCGTGCAGCGCGCGGGCCACCAGCTCCTTGCCGGTGCCGCTTTCGCCGGTGATCATGACCGTGAGATCGGTGCCCATCAGCCGGGCGATCGCCCGATAGATCTCCTGCATCGCCGGCGAGCGGCCGATCAGCGGCAGCTGTTCCTCGACGTCGTCCGGTGCTGCGGCCGCCGCGACTTGGGGCGCGCTCAGCGCCCGCTCGACGACGCTGACCAGCTCGCGCAGATCGAACGGTTTCGGCAGGTATTCGAACGCGCCGCGCTCGGTTGCCTTGACCGCGGTCAACAGCGTGCTCTGTGCGCTCATCACGATGACGCGCAGGTCGGGACGGATCCTCTTGATGCGCGGGATCAGGTCGAGGCCGTTTTCGTCGGGCATGATCACATCGGTGATGACGAGGTCGCCCTCGCCGTCGGCGACCCAGCGCCACAGCGTCGCCGCGTTGCCGGTCATCCGCACATCGTGCCCGAGCCGGGCGAGCGCCTGGTTCAGCACCGTGCGGATCGCCCGGTCGTCGTCCGCCACCAAAATTGTCGCGCCCATCAGCCGCTACCGTCTTACGCGACCCCGCCCAGCGTGACGCCCCCGGTCGTAACAACCGGCAAAAACACCCGGAACACCGTGCGCCGGGGCTGACTGTCGAACTCGATCACACCGCCGTGGTCGCCGATCACCTTGGCGACGAGTGCAAGACCAAGGCCAGTTCCGTTGCGCTTGGTCGTGACGAACGGGTCGAACAGGTGCGGCTTGAGGTCGTCGGGGATCCCGCTGCCGTTATCGGCCACCGATACCAGGAGCGGCAGATGGCGGCGGCCGTCGCCGCCCGGCGTGGCGAGGCTGAGGCCATGGCGATAGCCGGTCGTCAGCAGCATCTCGCCGCCGACCTCCGGCGCCGCCTCGGCGGCGTTCTTGACGAGGTTGAGAAACACCTGAAGCAGGAGGTCGCGATCGCCATGCACGGGTGGCAGCGAGGGATCGTACTCCTCGCTGATTCGGACATGCCGGGCGAAGCCCGATTGCGCGATCCGCCGCACCCGGTCGAGTACCTCGTGAATATTGACCTCGGCGCGGGTGATCGGCGCGTAGTCGGAAAACGCCTCCATCCGATCGACCAGCGCCACGATGCGGTCGGTCTCGTCGCAGATCAGCTGGGTCAGCTCGCGCCCGGCCGCGTCGGCGTCCTGCTCCAAGAGTTGGGCCGCGCCGCGAATGCCGGAGAGCGGGTTTTTCACCTCGTGCGCCAGCATCGCCGCCATCGCGGTGACGGAGCGGGCGGCATGGCGATGGGTCAGGCGGCGATCCATCTTGTCGGCCATCGAGCGCTCGTGCAGCGCCAGCACCAGGAGGTCGCCCCCCTCCCCGGCGGGCGCCCCCTCGATCGTCATCGAGCGGGCGGAAAACCGCGGCCCCTCGAGCAGCAGATCGTATTCGGCGATCGAGCCGCCGCTGCGCCACACGGCATCGGCGAGGGCAAACAGCGGGCTGTCGGGGGCAATGAAATCTGCGAGCGGGTGGCCGATCAGCGCAGCGGCGCTGACCCCGAGCAGGTGCTCGGCCGCCGGGTTGGCAAAGCGCAGCGCGCCGCCCCGGTCGAGCGCGACGACCGGATTGGGCAACGCCGCAAGCAATGCCGCGGTATCGAGCAGTGCCCCCGGACGCGCCGCTGGCGAGGCGGTCGAGCGGCGATGTCGCAGCGAGATCACGCCGCCTCCCCCCACCCTTCCCTCCCCTCCCCGGGCTCGACCCGGGGATCGCGCGGCGGGGTTGGGGCGGCGGCCTCGATCAGCGGCTCGTAGAAGGCGCGCAGCAGCGCCTTGACGTGCGCGACGTCGTCGGTCCGGTTGACTGCAGCGCGGAATTCGGCCGAGCCGGGCAAGCCCTTCGAATACCAGCCGAGATGCTTCCTGGCGATGCGCAGGCCGACCGCGCTGCCGTAATGGCTCAGCATCGCCTCGTAATGGTTGCGCACGATGGTGAATTGGGTCGCCAGCGGCGGGTCGGGGCGCCGCCAGCGATGGCGCAGCCACTCGATGACCTGGCCGATCAGCCACGGCCTTCCGTAACAGCCGCGGCCGATCATCACGCCGTCGGCCCCGGACTCGCGCAATGCCCGGTCGGCATCTTCGAGGCTGGTGATGTCGCCATTGACGACGACCGGGATCGACACCGCTGCCTTGACCTCGCGGATGAACTGCCAATCGGCGCTGCCTGCATAGAGCTGGCACCGCGTGCGGCCGTGCACCGTGATCATCCGGATGCCGCAGGCTTCGGCGACGCGTGCGAGGTGCGGGGCGTTGCGATTGCGGTCATCCCAGCCGGTGCGCATCTTGAGCGAGACCGGCAGATCGACGGCACGGACCGTCGCTTCGAGGATGCGCGCGGCCTGCAACTCGTCGCGCATCAGCGCCGAGCCGGCGTGGCCGCCCACCACCTTCTTGACCGGGCAGCCGAAATTGATGTCGATCAGGCGCGCCCCGCGATCGGCGTTGAGCTTCGCCGCCTCGGCCATGACGCGCGGCTCGCAGCCGGCAAGCTGCACCGCCATCGGCTGCTCCTCGGGGCAGCTTTGCGCCATCGTCAGCGATTGCCGGGTCTCGCGGATTGCCGCCTCGCTGGCGATCATCTCGGAGACGACAAGCGCGGCGCCATGCTGTTTGACGAGGCGCCGGAACGGCAGATCGGTCACCCCCGACATCGGCGCCAGGATGACGGGATCTGTGAGCGCGACGGAACCGAGACAAATGCTCACGGCTTACTCAATTTGCCAAATTGCTGAAATTTTAGGCACAGATCTTACAGCTAAATTTGTTGCAGCGCAACATTGCCGGCGACGCGGCGCAGCCTTCCGCGCTGGCAGGTCGATGCGTCAGCGGTTAGTTTACTCCGATGATCGCGACTTACGCTGTAATCGTTGCCGCTGGCCGCGGCACCCGGTTCGGCGGCGAACTACCCAAGCAATACCTCGCGCTCGGCGGCCGGAGCGTGCTGCGCCATGCCGTGACCGCGTTTGCCGAGCATCCGCGGATTGCCGGCGTCCAGGTCGTGATCCGCGACGAGGATCGCGGCCCCTTTGACGAGGCCATGTCAGGCCTTTCGGTGCTCCCGCCGGTGCCAGGCGGCGCGGAGCGGCAGGATTCGGTGCGGCTCGGTCTCGAGGCGCTCGTCCCGCGCAATCCGGCACGGGTGCTGATCCACGACGGCGCCCGGCCGTTTCCCGACGCCGCGCTGATCGACCGGGTGCTCGACGCGCTCGACCGCGCAGCGGCCGCGATCCCCGCCCTGCCGGTCGGCGACACGCTGAAACGCGTCGCCGACGGCGCGATCCGCGAAACCGTCGACCGCGCGCAATTGTGGCGGGCGCAAACGCCGCAGGGGTTCCATTTCCCGGCCATTCTGGCGGCGCATCGGCAGGCCGCAGGCCGGATTCTGACCGACGATGCCGCGGTCGCCGAGGCAGCCGGAATGGCGCCCGTAATCGTGCTTGGCAGCGAGGAGAACCTGAAGGTGACCACGGCGCAAGATCTCGTCGCCGCGGAGCGGCTGTTGATGGCCCGCCTCGGCGATATCCGGGTCGGCCAGGGGTTCGATGTCCATGGCTTCGGCGCGGGCGACCACGTCACGATTTGCGGCGTCGAAATTCCGCACGATGCGAGCCTTGCCGGTCATTCGGATGCCGATGTCGGGTTGCACGCGCTGACGGATGCGCTTCTGGGCGCGGTCGG
This sequence comes from Allostellaceae bacterium, assembly GCA_036000945.1. GTDB lineage: Bacteria > Pseudomonadota > Alphaproteobacteria > ATCC43930 > CGMCC-115725 > DATARH01. The sequence continues at coordinate 473 of DASYUS010000421.1, read as the reverse complement.
CGCCGGCGATATCGGGCTGCATTTCCCGCCGAGCGATCCGCAATGGAAAGGCGCCGCCTCCGACCGTTTCTTGCGCCATGCCGCCGCGCTGGTGCGCGAGAAGGGCGGCGCGATCGCCGCCGTCGACGTCACGATTGTTTGCGAGCGTCCGAAAATTGGGCCGCATCGCGCCCGGATGATCGAGCGCGTCGCCGCCATCCTCGGGGTCGCGCCGGCGCGGGTCAGCGTCAAGGCGACGACGACCGACCGTCTCGGCTTTACCGGCCGCGGCGAGGGCATCGCCGCGCAGGCGGTCGCAACCGTCCGCCTGCCGCTATGATCCGATATTCCTTGGCGCACCCCACACCGCAGCCCCGGCGAAAGCCGGAACCACGCTTCAAATGACGAGGCGACCGAAAAGTCGGCCCCGGCGTTCGCCGGGGATGTTGGAATTGTGAGCCCGCGAGTTCGTCTCGGGTTGGCGCCGTGGCACC
>DASYUS010000420.1:0-2119 GCA_036000945.1 Allostellaceae bacterium | reverse complement strand
AGCTCGGGGACCGTAGGACCCAGGCCTTGCGGATACTGCTCAGATGCCACCACCGGCACGCTGAGCCGCGCCGCCGCCTGCATCAGGATGGCGACATTTCGGATGACCGGCGCGGGCTCCGCCATGGCCGGCACCAGCTTTTCCTGGAGGTCGACGACCAGCAGGCAGGAGCAATCGCGATCGATGAGCATATGGTTAACGCTTGGTGAATTCCGTCTCCATAGGCCCAAGAAGCTATGCGGAATCGACCGGTCCGCCAAGCGTCGCGCCCATGGCATGGGGCTTCATCCTGCTTGTAGCCGACCGCGGCGGTGACCATCTATAGATTGACAAGTCCGGGCTTTTTTCTATGATCCCGGCGTCTTTTCGGCCGCGCTTGCGGGCCCCGGCCGACTCTAGATAACCAATCCTCGCCCGCCTCGGACAGCATGAACTTTTCTGATTTGGGCCTCAGCCCCGAAGTCCTGAACGCCATCGGCGACTCAGGCTATACCACGCCTACGCCGATTCAGGCGCAGGCCATCCCCGTCGTTCTCACCGGACGCGATGTGCTCGGCTGCGCACAGACCGGCACCGGCAAGACCGCTTCCTTCACCCTGCCGATGATCGACGTTCTCGCCGCCGGCCGCGCCAAGGCGCGCATGCCGCGCTCGCTCATCATCGAGCCGACGCGCGAGCTCGCGGCGCAGGTCGCCGAAAGCTTCGATCGTTACGGCAAGTACCACAAGCTCTCGAAGGCGCTGCTCATCGGCGGCGAGTCCTTCACCGACCAGGAGAAGGCGCTCGATCGCGGCGTCGACGTGCTGATCGCCACGCCCGGCCGGCTGCTCGATCTCTTCGAGCGCGGTAAGATCCTGATGAGCGACGTCAAGATACTCGTCATCGACGAGGCCGACCGCATGCTCGACATGGGCTTCATCCCCGATGTCGAGCGCATTGTCTCGCTGCTGCCGAAGATCCGCCAGACGCTGTTCTTCTCGGCGACCATGCCGCCGGAGATCCGCCGCCTCGCCGACGCCTTCCTGATGAACCCGAAGGAGATCAGCGTGTCGCCGCCGGCCTCGCCGGCAACCACAGTGATCCAGGGCCTTGCCGTCGTCGCCGATCTCGAGAAGCGCGAGGCGCTACGCCGGCTGATCCGCGCCGAGCAGGTCAAGAACGCCCTCATCTTCTGCAATCGCAAGCGCGACGTCGACGTGCTGCATCGCTCGCTCGAGCGCCATCGCTTCGACGCCGCCGCCTTGCACGGCGACATGCCGCAGTCCAAGCGCACGGAGACGCTGGAGAAGTTCAAGCGCGGCGATGTCACGCTGCTGGTCGCCAGCGACGTCGCGGCACGTGGCCTCGACATCGTCGGCCTGTCGCACGTCTTCAACTTCGACGTGCCGATGCACGCCGAGGACTACATCCACCGCATCGGTCGCACCGGGCGGGCGGGCCGCGAGGGCCGCGCCTTCACCCTGGCGACCCCCGACGACGGCAAGTATGTCGAGGCGATCACCCGCCTCCTCGGCCGCGACATCCCGCGCATCGAGATCGAGGGCATCGAGCAGCACGGCTTCGAGGCGGGCGACCGGCGCCGGCGTCGCCGCGGCGGCGAGCCCCGCCAGGCGGCCGCCAAGCCGCAGCGGCGCGAACGCCGCCCCCCGCGAAGCGAAAGCCGCCCAACCGAAAGCCGCCCAACCGAAAGCCGCCCGGCCGAAAGCCAGCGGACCGAGCCCCCGCGGGTCGAGGACGCTCGCGCCGAGAGCCCGCAGCCCCAGAGCCCTCGCCCCGAGAATCCGCGCCCGGAGCATAACCGCGCCGAAGCCGCACCGGCGCCGCGCCCGCGCCCCGAGCCGCGGCCGGCGGTGAGGCAGGCGGAGCGCCACGAGCGACGTCCGCGCGATGCCGAGCGTACCGACGACGACAAGCCCGTCCTTGCCTTCGGCGATCACATGCCGGAGTTCCTGCGCCGTCCCGTGCAGCTGCCGCCCGCTCTCCGCAAGAAAGCCGACGCGGCCTGACCGGGCCCCCGGATTGAATAATCCGCTGCCGCCCCCCATACTCTGACCGCCGCATTTTCTCGGCGCTTCGTCCCGACCTTCTCGAAGGATGAGGCCTGCACCGTCATGAGGGG
>DASYUS010000419.1:0-3841 GCA_036000945.1 Allostellaceae bacterium | reverse complement strand
TCACCTCCTGGCACAAGAGGCGCAGCGCGTTGACCACGCAATCGTGCGGGATGAGGCCGCCGGTGTTCAGCTCAGCGAGAATGCCGTCGAGGCCAAGCTCCTCCTGCAACGCCAGCAATTGCTCGGCGACGCGCTCCGGGGTGCCGACGATGATCTTGCCGCGGATCGCATCCGCATAGGTCAGCGTGTCGAGCAGCGCGGCGCGCTCGGTGCGGCCGTCGTTGGCCGACGTGCCGGGGCGGTTGGCCGAGGCTCTGAGGCGCGCGGCCTGCTCGCGAAAGAAATGCATGATGCTGGGCTCGGGTTCGGAGCGCGCCCGCTCCGCGGTCTCGCCGACATAGAGCGGCACCCTGAGATAGACCTGGCCGTGCCCGGGATGGCCGGCTTCGCGATAGGCCGCGCGGTAGCTCTCGATCGAGGGCCTCATGTCGGAGAAGGTGCCGCGCGGCATGACGAAGATCGGATAGCCGAGCTTGCCGATCGCCGGAAACGTGTCGGGGCTGCTGGCGGCGACGCGGATCGGCGGAAGCGGTTTCTGAAAGGGTTTCGGCGTCACCGCGACGTTGTCGACGCGGTAGTACTTGCCCTCATAGGAAAACCGCGGCGCCGACCACGCTTGCTCGACGATGTGCAACGCCTCGGCAAAGCGGTCTTTGCTCTCGGCATAGGGGATGCCATAGGCTTCGTAGGTCCGCGGCAGGCCGCTGCGCCCGACCCCGAAGATCAGCCGGCCGCGGCTCACCTGATCGACCGTCGCGGCCTCCTCGGCGATGCGCAGCGGATGGCAGAGCGGCAAGACCTGCACGGCGATGCCGATCTTGATCCGCTCGGTGCGGGCGGCGATCGCGCTGGCGATCGTCATCGGCGCCGCCAGCACCGAACGCGCCGGATCGACATGCAATTCGGCAAGCCACATCGCGTCGAGGCCATAACGCTCGGCCACATCGACCTGTTCGAACGCCCTTTCGAAGGCGTCGGTTTCGCTGCCGCCCGGGACGACCGGGAACTGGTGAAACATGCCGAATTCCATCGCCCCGGCCTCCTCTTTCGCTGCGGATCGCTGTCGCCGCGCGGTTATTTCTTCGCCGCGCTATATGGATAGATTGCCTTGCCGGTAGCGTATTTTGGCGGATACAGGATCGTCTGCCGTCGGTCGTCCTTCCACTGCTCAAGGTCGCTGCCCTGCACATCGTGGTACTGCAGCATCAGCACCCGGCCCTCCTTCCACTCACCGTTGGGGCCATACTCGATGTCGCCGACGATCGTCGGGATCTTAGTCTTGTGCAGCCAGTCCGCCATCTTGTCCTGGTCCAGGCTCTTGGTGGCTTCGACCGCCGCCGCCATCACCTGCAGGTTGGCATAGGCGAACGGCGGCAGGTAAAAGCCCAATGGGTCAACCCCCTCGCCGGCGGCCCGCGCCTGATACTTCTTCAGGAATTCATCGATTCCCGGGAACACGAGGGTCTTTGCCGGCTGCCAGAAATCGTAGTTGATGATGCCGTTGAGTTGTGACCCGAGCTGCTGCCGGATCGAAGCGTATTGCGTGCCGACCAGGCCGCCGCCGAAGATCTTGGCCTTGAGGCCGACCTCGTTGGCGGCGCGGATCATGCCGACCGCATCGGGCGGGTAGGACAGGCTCATGACGACATCGGCGTTGGCCGCGTCGATCGCGCGTACGATCGGGGTATAGTCGGTCGTCGCCGGCGGGTAGGTCTTGTCGTAGACGATCTGCAGGCCGACTTCCTTGGCGCTTTTGCGCGCCCCGATGGCGGCAGTGTGCGGGAATTCGGCATCAGCGGCGATGATCGCCAGGGTCTTGGGCTTCGGGTCCTGCGCCGCCGCGACCTCGAAGAACCCCCTGGAGAAGCTGACCGCCGGATCCATCGTGCCGGTCGGCAGCATCGAGAAATATTTCGGGTATTGGAACTCCTTGTTAACGTCCATGCCGAACAGGCCAAAGAACACCATCTTTTTCTGGATCACGATCGGCATCGCCGGCGCCAGGAGGTTGGTGCCGTAGTCGCCCATTACGATGTCGACCTTGTCGACATCGAGCAGCTTGGTGAAAATGCCGGGTACCGTCGCCGGGTTGCTCTGGTCATCGTAATAGATCAGCTTGACCGGCCGGCCGAGGAGCCCACCCTTGGCGTTGGTCTCCTCCTCCCAGATCTTCATCCCGAGCAGCGCTGCCTTGCCGGCGGAGGCAAGCCCGCCGGTCAGCCCCATGCCGAAGCCGATCTTGATCGGCTCGGCGGCAACGGCCGGCTGCGCAACGACACCGAGCATGACCCCGGCGGCGAGCACCATTGCAACTTTCGTGGTGTGGCTTGATGACGGCATCGTCTCCCTCCCTGGCCCCTTTCGCCGACTTTAACCCATGACGGCACCGCATCGGCGGGTAAAAATGACGACCGCTTCGCGGCACGCCGCAAATTCTGCCCTGGGGGAGCGATGAAGGCGATCCAGATCCGCCGCACCGGCGATCCGTCGGTGCTCGAATACGTCGAGCTGCCGACACCGCGCCCCGGCGCCGGCGAGGTGCTGGTCAAGGCCGACACGATCGGCGTCTGCATGCCCGAAACCCTGGTGCGCAAGGGGACCTATGCCTGGATGCCGCGCCTGCCGGCGATCCCCGGCATCGAGATGAGCGGCACGATCGCCGAGTGCGGCGCCGGCGCCACTGGCCGGGCGGTCGGCGACAAGGTCTTCGTCAGCGCCCGCGACCTCGCCGAGCGGGCCGGCTGCTATGCCGAATACATCGCCGTGCCGGCCCACGCGGCGCATCCCCTGCCGCCGGCGTGCGACCTCGAGGCGGCGGCCTGCCTGTCGAACTACCAAGTCGCCTATCACCTGCTCTACACCGCCTCGCGCGGTGTGGACGCCAAGACCGTGCTCATCCACACCGCGGCCGGCGGGGTCGGCAGCGCCGCCGTCCAACTCGCGCTCATCGCCGGAATGCGCGTCATCGGCATCGCCGGGTCCGACGCGAAATGCGCGGCGGTGCTCAGGCTCGGCGCCGAGGCGGCGATCAACTACAAGAGCGAGGATGTCGTCGCGCGCGTGCACGCGGCGACCCAAGGACACGGCGCCGACCTGATCCTCGACCCCGTCGGCGGCAAGGGTTTTTCCCGCAACTTCGCGATGCTGGCGCCGCTCGGCCTGGTGGTCTCCTATGGCCGCCTCGACGGCCCGCCCGACCCCGCCTTCGTCGCGGCGATGCGCGAGCACAATGCGGTCAGCCCGGCGGTGCGCTTTTTCACGATCCACAGCTTCGACGACCGTCCCGACATCCGCGCGGCGGCGACGCAGGCGCTGATCGACTGGCTCGCCGAGGGCCGGATCCGGCCGCTGATCCACGCCCGCCTGCCGCTCGCCGAAGCGCGCCATGCCCACGAAATGCTCGAAGCGGGCGCGGTCATCGGCAAGCTCGTGATGAAACCATAGCAGCCCCTCTCCCGCATTGCGGGAGAGGGAGGGACCCGTCGCGCAGCGATGGAGGGTGAGGGTCTTTTGGTGAGTCCCCCTCACCCTACCCTCTCCCCCAATGGGAGAGAGGGTTTTATTGGAACTGCGGCATCACCTCCTGGCACAGCAACCGGATCGCGTTCAGCACGCGGTCGTGCGGGATGAGCCCGCCGCAATTCAATTCGGCGAGGATGCCGTCAAAGCCGATCTGTTGCTGCAATTCCTTCAGTCGCCTCGCAACGCTTTCGGGCGAGCCGACAATAACGTTGCGCCCGAGCACGTCGGCGTATGTCAGGGTGCGCAGCTTTTCCGCCCGGTCGATAAACGCCTGGCGGCCCGAGCGCCGCGCCGAATCGGCGATCAGCTCGTATTGCAG
>DASYUS010000418.1:0-4180 GCA_036000945.1 Allostellaceae bacterium | reverse complement strand
ACCGCCTCGCCCGGGGCGCGGCCGCGCTGGATCATCGATTCCAGCGAGACGTGCTCGTCGCGCAGCGCTGCGGCGACGTCGGCGATGACGCCGGGCTGATCGACCACCATCAGACGGATGTAATAGGCCCCCTCGTGGCGCTCCATCGCCGCGCCGGACAGCGCGGCGAGCGCGGCGGCCGGCACCCCGAACGCCGCGACATGGCGGCCGGCGGCAATATCGACGAGATCGGAGGCGATCGACGAGGCGGTCGGGAACGCGCCGGCGCCGCGCCCTTCGAGCACCACCCGCCCGACAAAATCGCCCTCGGCGACAACGGCATTGAACACCCCCTCGACCGCGGCGATCGGTGTCGCCCGCCTCACCATGCACGGGTGGACGCGCTGTTCGAGCCCGTGCTCGGTCAGCCGCGCGATGCCCAAGAGCTTGATGCGAAAGTCGAGCTCCTCGGCAAACTCGATGTCGAGCCGCGTGATGTGGCGGATGCCCTCGGTGTAGACGCCGGCAAGATCGACCGCGCGGCCGAACGCGACGCTGGCCAGGATCGCCAGCTTGTGGGCGGCGTCGACGCCGTCGATGTCGAAGCTCGGGTCGGCCTCGGCATAGCCGAGCTTCTGCGCCTCGCCCAATACCTCGGCAAACTCGCGCCCGCTCTCGCGCATTGTCGTCAGGATGTAGTTCGAGGTGCCGTTGAGGATGCCGTAGACCCGGGCAAGGCGGTTGCCGGCGAGGCTCTCGCGCAGCACCTTGATCACCGGGATGCCGCCGGCGACCGCCGCCTCGAAGGCGAGCGCGACGCCGGCCGCCTCGGCCTCCGCCGCGAGCCGCGTGCCGTGCTCGGCCATCAGCGCCTTGTTGGCGGTGACGACGTGCTTCTTGCCGGCGAGCGCGGTTTCGATCACCGCGAGCGCGATACCGTCGGCGCCGCCGATCAGCTCGACGACGACGTCGATCTCCGGGTCGGCCGCCATCGCCACGGCGTCCTCGTACCAGCGCACCGCCGACAGGTCGACGCCGCGGTCGCGCCGCCGGTCGCGCGCCGAGACAGCGGCGACGACGATGCGCCGTCCGGCACGCAGCGCCAGCAGCTCGGCCTGGCGCTCCACGAGCTGCACGGCTCCGGCACCGACCGTACCGAGCCCGGCGACGCCGATTTTCAGGGGTGGGTTCACTGGCAAACTCTCGTGCGGGGTCGCGTGGTTGGAGCGTCGGTCATGGCGCGAGTTGAATTTCGACCCGGCCCGCCGGTTGCGCGCCGAGGGCGGGGACCGCCTCGGTCTGGATCTTGTTGGCGGGGATTCCGGAGGCCGCCAGCGCCTTGGCGATCGCCTGGGCGCGGTCGAGGGCGGCGCGATACCCGGCGATCGGGTCGCCACCGGGCACCGGCGCGGCGGCATAGGCGAGCACCCGAACGCTGCCCGGCTGCTCCTTGTACAGTGCCGCCACCCGTTCGAGCTGCGCTCGCTCTCCAGGGCTTGGAGCGGCGGAGACGGAAGCCAGTTCGAGCGTGGCGACGGTGGTGGCGGCCGGTGCCCGGCTCAACGCGGGTTTGACCGGAGCAGCGGGCGGCGCCGTCAGCGCCGAATCCGGCGCCGAGGGAGGCGGCTGCGGCATGGCGCTGGCGATTGCCGCCGGCTCGGTTGCAGCCGCCGGCGCCGGCGACGCGGCCGGCGGCAAAACAGGCCGCGGCGGGGGCGGCCGCGCCGCCTCCGGCTGCGGCAACGCCGGGATCTGCGGCATTTGCAGGCTCGATTCGCGGGGCTGCGGCGCCGGCGGCTCGCCCGCTTTGCGCAGGCCGGATTGCGCCGGGGCGGCAGCCGACACTGTGCCGCCACGCGTCGGCGAGACCTCGGTCGAGGCGGGCGTTCGGCCGCCCGACTGTGCGGTCGCCGCTGCCGGAATCCTGCCGGCTGCCTCGGTCGCACCGCGATCGGCGATCAGGCTTTGCGTCAATTTCTGCCGCTCCGCCGCGGTTGTCGCACGGGTCGGCGGCGGCGGTACGCTGGCGAGGTTGGGGTAGGGCGCGGCTTCGGCCGCGGCGAGATTCCTGGTGAACGGCGCGGTCTGCGGGTCGGGATCATTCTTGGCGACGCCGATCGCCGAGCGCCAGGCCTCGACCGGGCTGCATCCCCAAATCGCGAGAGCACCGCAGAGCGCGGTGCCAACCGCCATCCGCGATCTCAGGCCGATGATCGTCCCGGTTTGCCGGACACGCCGGGCAGGCCGCAGCCGGGCTGTGCGCAACGCCATCCGCCAGATCCCACCTCATTCGCCGCCCCGGCTGCCTGGTCCGCGGCGCCGGCGGCAGGTGGCGGCGACACAATCGGTTGGCTGTGTATTAGATCCGGCTGCGCGCGTCACTACATTTGATCCGCCGGCCATGGCTGAGGACATTGAGATGAGCAAGCGGGAGAGCGGCAGCCGCGCCGCCGGCCACAAGCCCCCGGGAGGCGGTTCCGCCGCGGGGCCCGGCCCGCGCCCGGAAGCCCCGCCCGACCCGGCTGAGCTGTCGCGCCAGATGGCTGGTCACTTGGCGGAGATCGCCGAGAAGAGCCGGCGCCTGGTCACCGATTTCCTCGCCCGCCAACGTGGCGGTGACGGCGAGGAGAATGGTGTCGGCATGGCGGACCCGACGGCGATCGGCGCCGCCTTTCTCGAAATGACGGCGCGCATGATGGCAGACCCGAAGCGGCTGGTCGAAGCGCAGGTCTCGCTGTGGAACGACTATCTGCGGCTGTGGCAGGGCACCGCAGAGCGCTTTCTCGGCGGCGGCGATGCGGAGCCGATCGTCGAGCCGGCGCCGGAGGACCGCCGCTTCCGCGACCCGGCGTGGAGCGACAACGCGCTGTTCGACTTCATCAAGCAGAGCTACCTGATGACCGCGCGCTGGCTGCAGGGCGCAGTGAAGAATGTCGAGGGGCTCGACGAGCGCACCGCCCGCAAGGTCGATTTCTATACGCGGCAGTTCGTCGACGCGATCGCACCGTCGAATTTCGTGCTGACCAACCCGGAAGTGCTGCGGGCGACGATCGAGAGCCGCGGCGACAATCTGCTGAAGGGCCTGGAAAACCTGCTCGACGATCTGGAGCGCGGCAAGGGCCGTCTGGCGATCAGCATGACCGACCAGACCGCGTTCAAGATCGGCGAGAACGTCGCCGCGACGCCGGGCAAGGTGGTCTTCCAGAACGACCTGATGCAATTGATCCAGTACGCGCCGACGACGACGACGGTAATGCGCCGGCCGCTCTTAATCATCCCACCGTGGATCAACAAGTTCTACATCCTCGATTTGCGGCCGCGGAACTCGTTCATCGCCTGGGCGGTGGGAGAGGGCCACACGGTGTTCGTCATCTCCTGGGTCAACCCCGACGAGCGGCTGGCCAAGAAGACCTTCGAGGACTACATGCGCGAGGGGCCGCTCGCCGCGCTCGACGCAATGGAGCAAGCGACAGGGGAGCGCGAGGCCAACGTCATCGGCTACTGCCTCGGCGGCACATTGCTCGCCGCGACCCTCGCCTACATGGCCGCCAAGCGCGACAACCGGATCAAGAGCGCGACCTACTTCGTCACGATGGTCGATTTCACCGAGGCGGGGGAACTCAGCGTCTTTATCGACGAAGAGCAACTCAACGCCCTCGAACAGCGCATGGAGAAGAAGGGCTACCTCGAAGCCCGCGACATGCACACAACCTTCAACATGCTGCGCGCCAACGATCTGATCTGGTCGTTCGTCGTCAACAACTACCTGCTCGGCAAGCAGCCGTTCCCGTTCGACCTCTTGTATTGGAACAGCGATTCGACGCGGATGCCGGCGGCGATGCATTCCTTCTATCTCCGCCGGATGTACCAGGAGAACCTCTTGGTGCAGCCGGGCGGCATCACCCTCGGCGGTGTGCCGATCGATCTGCGCAAGGTCAAGACCCCGGCGTTTCTGCTGTCGACGCGCGAGGACCACATCGCGCCGTGGCGCTCGACCTACGCAGCGACGCAGATCTATCAAGGCCCGGTCAAGTTCGTGCTGTCGGCCTCGGGCCACATCGCTGGCGTGGTCAACCCGCCGGGCAGCAAATACGGCCACTACGAAAACGACGCCAACCCGCCGACCCCGGAGGAATGGCTCGCCGGCGCCACACAGCATCCTGATTCGTGGTGGCCGCTCTGGGAACGTTGGGTCGGTCAG
>DASYUS010000417.1:0-1550 GCA_036000945.1 Allostellaceae bacterium | reverse complement strand
CGGCGGCGGTGGCTATACGGCCAAGCAGCGCGCCGCGCTCCTGCAGCTTGCCGCGGACCATGTGTCGTCGGCGCTCGACGCCCGCGAGTCTGCCTTCGAGCTGCACGCCAGCGGCGGCCACCCCAACTGGCGCGGTTGGCTTAGGCAGAATTTCCGCGACTACAACGAGCTGGCCAACGCGATATTGCGCGCGATCGAACTGCCGATGCCGCAGATCGACGTCTCCAATATCCCGGCCATGCCGATCGTCCGCCGTCGCCCGCCGCCAGCGGAGTCCAAGTCCGCGGGCTGAGGTTTCAGCGGAAACCGGTCAGCGGCAATCGAGCTCGCGGCCGGCGAGGCGGCAGCGGGCGATGACGGAATCGTCGGGGGCGTAGAGCGTGCCGTCCCAGCCGACGCCGTTGCGTTCCAGGATGAAATAGCCGAAGCGCGCGCTGGCAAACCCCTTGCGCACCGGCATGCCGTCGATCTCGGCCCCGACGATCGGTGCACGGCTGAGCGGCAGCAGCGTGTCGCCGCCGGTCCCGACGATCAGCTGGGCCGGACGCTCCGGCCCGAATTCGTAGCTGATAAAATCGTGCAGGTGGCCCGACATCACGAGGTCGAGGCCGGCGGGGACCTGGCCGCGAATCGCCTGCTGCTCGGTGTGGTTGCCGGTGAGCCCGACAAGGTCGCCCTGTGCCATCGACCAGACCGGGCGGTGGGTCAGCAGCCAGGCATTCGGCGGCGCGTCCGCCAGAAGCGGCGCGAGCTGGGCGGCGTAGGCGGTGACCTTGTCGGGTATTGCGAGGAAATCGTCGGCGTCGGCGCCGTCGAACACGAAGAGACTGAGGCCGCCGATCGACAGCCGATAGGGCTCGGTGCGGTCGACGCAATCGGGACGGTCGGGATAGGGGTCGAGGAGCCGGAACCAGCCTTTGCCACCGCGCCGGCATAGCTCGTGATTGCCTCGCACGACAACCCACGGCGCCGCCGCAAGGAGCGGCGCCGCCGGGTCGAAGAAATCGGCCTGCCAAGTCGGCCAGTTGTCGCCGTAGGGGCTGCCGGCACAACCGGCCCGGCCTGGCGGGCAGGCGGCTTCGCGGTAGTGATAATCGCCGAGATGGATCATCAGATCGGGCCGTTTCGCCGCGGCCGCCTTGGCGATCGCCGAAAACGGCCAAGCGGCGGTATCGTTGCAATCCTGCACCGCACGGCCGGCGAGCCGGCAGCCGGTATCGCCGAAGACCGCGATCCGGCGCACCGCCGGCGCGAGGACCGGCAGCGCGACGCCGCCGACGGCGAGACGGGCGGTCGTCGTCGGCACCCGCGCCTCGCAGACCCGCACCGGAAACGCCGCGTCCGGCACACCACGCACAATTGCCGCGATGCCGGCGTCATCCGCGGTCACCGGCGGACAGGGGGCCTCCGGCGCGACCACGGCGCGCACCGAGAGGGCCGCGTCGGCGCCAAGCTCGACCCACGCCGGCAGACGCTCAGCCGCCAAGGCCGCCGACGCTGCGCCGACGCTCAGCGCCACGATTTGCAGGAGGCGGCCGATCACCGGCCCC
>DASYUS010000416.1:0-2591 GCA_036000945.1 Allostellaceae bacterium | reverse complement strand
TCTGCCGGTGCAGAGCGGCTCCGACCGGGTGCTCGCGGCGATGAACCGGCGGCACACCGCCGCCGAGTATCGCCGCACCGTCGAGCGCCTGCGCCGGGCCCGTCCGGATCTTGCCCTGTCGTCCGACTTCATCGTCGGCTATCCCGGCGAGAGCGCGGCAGATTTCCGTGCGACGCTCGATCTTGTCGATGCGGTCGGCTTTGCCCAGGCCTTCTCGTTCAAATACTCGCCGCGCCCCGGCACGCCGGCCGCTGATGCCGCCGGCCAGATACCCGAATCGGTCAAGGTAGAGCGGCTGGCGGAATTGCAGGCGCTGCTCGGCGCGCAGCAGCGCGCGTTCAACGGGTCCTGCGTCGGCCGGGTCCTGCCGGTGCTCCTCGAAAAACCAGGGCGGCACGCCGGCCAGTTGGTCGGCCGCAGCCCGTATTTGCAGAGCGTCCATGCCGAAGCGCCGGCCGATCTGATCGGCGAGATCGTCGCGGTGACGATCCGCGCCGCGGAGACCAACAGTCTCGCCGGCGCGATCACCGGCCGGAAGGCGCCCCTTTCGGCGCGCGCAGACGCGCACCTGTCGGGCGGTGCGCCGCTCGCGGAGCACCGGGCATGAGCGCGCTGCCACCCGAAGTGGCCGCCGAGATCGCCGCGGTCGGCCGCGCGCAACTCGAATTCGACGACAATCTCCTCTTGCCAGCGCTGTACGGCGAGCGGGACGAGCACTTAGACCGCATCGAGCGCCAGCTCGGTGTTGCGCTCGTGCCGCGCGGCAACCGGCTGTCGATCGCCGGCCCCGCTTCGGCCACCGAGGTCGCGCGCCTCGCGCTGTCGCGCCTCTACGACCGGCTGAAGCGCGGCCAGGAGATCGACGGCGCCGCGGTCGAAGCGGCGCTGAGGCTGGCGCAGGCCGAAAGCGACGACAAGAGCCTCAGCCTCTGGCGCGAGGATGTCGGGTTTCGTACTCGAAAACGGCGCATCGCGCCGCGCCCCGCCGCCCAGGCCGCCTACGTCAAGGCGATTCGCGAGCATGGGCTGGTGTTTGCGCTGGGGCCGGCTGGCACCGGCAAGACCTATCTCGCGGTCGCCGCCGCGATTGACCTTTTGATGGCCGGCAAGGTCGAGCGGATCATCCTGTCGCGGCCGGCGGTCGAGGCCGGCGAGCGGCTCGGCTTTCTGCCGGGCGACCTGCGCGACAAGGTCGACCCGTATCTGCGGCCGATCTTCGACGCGCTCAACGACATGCTGCCGGCCGACCAGCTGCAGAAACGGCTCACCACCGGCGAGATCGAGGTGGCGCCGATCGCCTTTATGCGCGGGCGCACGCTGAGCCACGCCTTTGTCATCCTCGACGAGGGACAGAACACGACGCCGGTGCAGATGAAGATGTTCTTGACCCGGCTCGGCGAGGGCTCGCGCATGGTCGTCACCGGCGACCCGACCCAGGTCGACCTGCCGGTCGGCAGCCGCTCGGGTCTTGCCGACGCGCTCGAAGCACTGCGCGGCGTCGACGACATCGCGCTCGTGCGCTTCACCGAAAAGGACGTGATGCGGCACAAGCTGGTGGCGAGGATCGTCGGCGCCTACGAGGCCCGCGACCGTGCCGCCCGCGGTGACGAGGAGCCGGGGTGAGGGACCGCTCGCGTTGATGGTCAATGGCGGCGATGCGGATCTGGGCGAGCGGCTGTGCTCGATCGTGCGGGCGACGCCATCGCTGATGCACGTGCTGACGACCGCTCGATCGCTCGACCTGCCGGACTGGCTGGTGTTTTCCGGCGCGGTCTATCAGCCGGTATTGAACCATCTGACGGGGCGCGCGTCGGATTACGGCATCAAGGACTACGACCTCGCCTATTACGATGATGCGGACCTCTCCTATCAAGCCGAAGACGCGGTGATCCGGCGGGTCGCCGCCAGCTTCGACGAGAAGCTGCGCAGCCTCGTCGAGGTGCGCAATCAGGCGCGGGTGCATCTCTGGTTCGAGGCTCATTTCGGCGAGCCGTATGCACCGCTTTCCTGCACGGCCGAGGCGTTGGAGCGGTTTGCGTCGGCGACATTCGCGATCGGCGTGCGCCTCGACCGCAACGACCGCCTGCATATCGAGGCGCCGTTTGGCTTGGCGAGCCTTTTTGCGCTGCGCCTGCGGCCGAACCCTCGCCGTCCGACGCGGCATTTCGAGCGGGCGTGCGCAAATGTAACGCGGCGCTGGCCCGAGCTCGTCGTCGAGACGGGGCCGTAGGTGACGGGGTTCGTTGCCGTCGAGGTCTCGATCGATTGCGAGGGCTGGCTTGCCGCTTGCCCTGAAGCGGAAGGGCTCGCCGAGGGAGCTGCGCGTGCGGCTCTGGCCGGCACCACCGGCTCGCCGGTGGTGGTCGATGTGGTGCTCACGGATGACGCCGAGCAGCAGCATCTCAATCGCACCTGGCGCGGCACCGATGCGCCGACCAACGTGCTTGCGTTCGCACTCGCCGATCCGGCGTCGGCCTACCCCCACCCTAACCCTCCCCCGCTTGCGGGGGAGGGCAGGGTGGGGGTCATGCAACGGCGGCGAGCGGCGCGGCCGGCGCCCGTGGGTGCGCCGGTGCTGCTCGGTGATGTCG
>DASYUS010000415.1:0-5832 GCA_036000945.1 Allostellaceae bacterium | reverse complement strand
TCGAGTGGCGGCGAGAGCCTACCCGGATTTGTCGCGGCGCCGAAGCGTTCTGCGCTACCCTCGCGCCGCCGGTGCCGGGGTGCGGGCAGAAGGAGGCGGCGGGCGTGGCCAGGGAACGGCGGCTGGAAGCGCACGAGGTCGAGGCGATCTTCCGCGCCTTCGCCGCGGTGATGCGCGAGTTGCCGCCCGACACCGAGGCCGGCTGGCTCGACGGCGAGGGCGATTTGCGCCTCGCCCCCGATATCGGTCGCAAGCTGCGCACCGCGCGCGGGGTGCGCGATGTGCTGCGGCAGATCCGCGAAGCGCGGAATGCGCGGGAAGGGGAGTAGAAAAGAGAACGCTTTAACGCAAAGGACACAAAGGATTAATTAAGAACGGTGAGGGTGACGACGGCCACCAGGCCGAAGTTGTATGCTAATCATATAGTACTGCTCTGCGCGCAGTATAGGCGTCCTCGCGTTCTCCGCGTGTCCTTTGCGGCCTTTGCGTTAAAGCGTTCTCTTCAGGGGCCGGCGGCGATGCCGGCTTCGTGGAGGCGGGCGATCTCGGCGGCGGAGAGGCCGAGGAGCCGGGACAGGACCTCGTCGGTGTGCTCGCCGAGGCGCGGCGCCGGGCGGGTCGGCTCGCGCGGCGAGGCGGAAAAATCGAGCGGCAGACCGGGCATCGGATAGCGGCCGATGCCGGGCTGATCGATCTCGGCGAAGAGCGGGTTCGCCGGCGAGGAGCGCGGGTCGTCGCGCACCAGCGTGGAAAAATCCTGGAACGGCCCCCAGAGGACGCCGCTCCCGGCAAAGGCGTCGGCGATTTCTGCCAGCGTCTTTGCCCCGCACCACGGCGCCAACAGCGCGGCGATCGCGTCGCGCGCCTGGTAGCGGCCCGCTTCGGTGTCGAGGTCGGCGTCCATCATCGCGCCGGCCATCGCCAGCTTGTCGGCGAGCCCGGTGGCGCGGCCGAGGGCGCGCCACTGGCGCGGGGTCAGCGCGATGATCATGACCCGGCTTCCGTCGGCGGTCGCAAAGTCGCGGCCGAAGCTGCCGTAGAGGTCGTTGCCGATCGCGGGGCGCGCGCGGCCGTTGATGTGCACGTCGCCGACGTAGCCGAGGTGGCCGACCGTCGCCAGCATCACGTCGCTAAGCGCGGCGACGACCTCCTGGCCGGCGCCGGTGCGCAGGCGGTGACGCTCGGCGGCGAGCAGCGCCGTCGCCAGATAGAGCCCCGCCGCGATGTCCCAGGCCGGCAGCACGTGGTTGACCGGCGCGCCGCCAAGGGCGCCGCTCGCGCCGGTGACCAGCGGGAAGCCGCTCGCGGCGTTGACCGTGTAGTCGACGGCGGCGGTGCCGTCGCGGTTGCCGATGAGGCGCAACAGGATGATGTCGTCGCGCGCGGCCTTGAGGCTCAGGTAATCGAGGCCGGGGAGTGGCGGCAGGTTGGTCAGGACGATGCCGGCGCCGGTGCCGGGCGCGGTGGCGATCGCGCGGGCGAGCTCGCGCCCCTCGGGCTTGTCGAGCGCCAGCGCGACCGAGCGCTTGGCCTTGTTGAGGCCGGCCCAGTAGAGGCTAGCGCCGCTATCGGTCACCGGCCAGCGGGTGAAATCGATCGCGCCGCCTAGGGGGTCGATGCGGATCACCTCGGCGCCGAACTGGGCCATCGTCATGCCGCCCAAGGGCGCCGCGACAAAGGCCGAGAATTCGACGATGCGCAGATCTTCGAGCAGCCGGTTCATCGCAGCCCCTGCCGGTACCTCGCAGCACCCTTGCATTGAGCCGGAACCCGGGCCATGCCGCAACCGGCGCGAAGGAGCACCCTGCGGCACCTCGGCGCACCGGCGAACCGTCTCGCCCGGCGGTCGTAGACAGAAACATAAGGCCCAAAAGGCAGCAGTGGTTAAACGTCGGCAAATCGCGCCGAGGAGGCGGCATGGCTAAGAGTTCAAATCGTACCGCGCCCCGAAGTTCGGAAGCGCTGCACCCCTGGGTCTACCGAACCATCGTCGGGCTCGTCTTCATCTTGGTTTTGTCGGCATGGGGTTTTTTCGGACCTGGCGATAGCGGGCTGGCCTTGGCGGTGGTAACCGCGTTCATCGTGATCGCCGTCGCCATCCCCCTGCTGCTGTGGCTGATCTGGCGAAACAACGCCGCCCGCCGGGAGCGTCCTGCCGATGAGGTGCCGTTTGTTGCCTGGCAGGCGCGCGACTTCGAGATCTGCGGCGGCCGCCTGAAGGGCAGGGACGCCGCGGTGCAGGTGCTGCTGCCGATTGCCGCGGTAGCATTCGGCATGGCCCTGTTTGCGCTGGTCCTCCATCTCGACGTCAGCAGCTGAGCCGCGGGCGGGCGGGAACCGTTAGCCCCTCGCCCGAGCCCTCTCCCCGCCAGCGGGGAGAGGGAGAGCTGGTGCGCCGCGCGAGCAGGGGGTTCCCTCTCCCCCGGTTACGGGGAGAGGGACAGGGTGAGGGGCAGAGGCGCCGTACGGGTCGCACGCTGATTGCGGCATGGCCCGTCCTTGCCGTGTCGTGTAGCATCCGGGCATCGTGAGCGCCTGCGGGGGCCGGCATGACACCGGATGAATATCTCGGCCGTGTGCGGGCGCTGCTGCCGGCATTGCGCGAGCGCGCGGCGAAGACCGAGCAGCTGCGCCGGCTGCCCGACGAAACCTTCGCCGATTTCCAGGACCAGGGCCTCTTGCGGGCGTTGCAGCCGAAACGGTATGGCGGCTACGAGCTCGATCCCGGCGCTTTTTACCAGGCGGTTGCCGAGGTCGCCGCGGTGTGCGGGTCGAGCGGCTGGGTTTTCGGCGTCCTCGGCGTGCACAATTGGCACCTCGCGATCCTGCCGCCGCAGGCCCAGGAGGACGTCTGGGGCGAGGACGACAGCGTCCAGCTGTCGACCTCGGTGGCGCCGACCGGCAAGGTCGAGCGAGTCCCTGGCGGGTTTCGCCTCTCGGGCCGCTGGTCGTTTTCGAGCGGCTGCGATTTCTGCCAATGGGTCGTGCTGGGCGGCAACGCGCCGCCGCTCGATGCGGGGGCGCCACCCGACGCGCGGGTGTTTCTGGTGCCGCGCGCCGACTACCGGATCGAGGACAACTGGCACGTCGCCGGCCTCTGCGGCACCGGCAGCAAGGACATCGTTGTCGACGAGGCGCTGGTGCCGGAATACCGCACCCATTCGTTCGACGACGCTTTCCACCTGCGCCACCCCGGCACGGCAATCCACGATGCGCCGCTTTACCGGCTGCCGTTCGCCCTCATTTTCCGCTACGGCATCACCTCGCCGACGATCGGCGCGGCGCTCGGCGCGCTCGACGCCTTTCGCGAGCAGTCGCGCCGCCGGGTCAGCATGTCGACCCGGTCGGCCACCGCCGAGGATCCGTTCATCCAGCACCGTCTCGCCGAGTCGGCGGCCGAGATCGCCGGGGCGCACGACCGCATGCTGGCGAATTTCACCGAGATGATGGGGCTGGCTCGCGCCGGCCGGGAGATCCCGCTGGAGGCCCGGGCGCGCTACCGCTGGGACGCCGGCAAGGCGGTCGACTGGAGCGTCAAGGCGGTCGACCGGCTGTTTGAGGCGAGCGGCGGGCGCGCGATCTTTCTCGACAACCCGATCCAGCGCGCCTGGCGCGACGTGCATGCGATGCGCGCCCATGCCGGCAACAACCCGGACAGCGCCGCGCTCGTCTTCGCCCGCTCCGAACTCGGCCTGCCGCAAACCGATTTCCGGTTTTGACCCTAGGGCGGATGAGCGAAGCGTAATCCGCTACGATGTGCTGGTGTACTATGGCGGAATGCGCTTCGCTTTTCGCCCTACGAAGGGAGGAAGCGATGCCCGCGATCACATCCGTCGCCCATTTCAGCATTCCGGTCAGCGACATCGAGCGGAGCACCCGGTTCTACACCGACATCGTCGGCTGCCGGCATCTGGCGACGGTCGGCGGCGGCACGATGTCGTTTCTCGACGCCGCCGGGACGTGCCTCATCCTCGTCAAGCGCGACCCGCCGATCAACCAGCGGCCCGAGGACCATGGCGGCGTGCATCATTCGTTTGCCGTCGAGGATTACCCGGCGGCGCTCGACCATCTGCGGGCGAACGGCGTCGCGATCACCTTCGAGGAGGATCGGCAGGGCGGCGTCGTCAACGGCCCGCGCGCCTACTTCCACGACCCCGACGGCACGGTCCTCGAATTCATCGAGCTGACGAGCTACGCCGGCGCGCGCCAGCGCTAAATCCGGAGCACCAGGGATGCAGATCGAGTTCGTGCAAGCCAAGCTTCCCGATGCCGCCCCGGTTTGGCTCGCCTGCGATCCGGCAAGGACCGATCACTATTCTCTCGCGGTCAATAGTGGCAACTATAATTTCGGGCAAAGCTCACTTTTTGTACGCCGGTATTTCCTGGGCGAAACGCGACCAAACAGGGTATTTGTCGACGTTGGCGCCAATATCGGAACGTTCACTCTTGCCGTCGCAACGTTGGGCGTTCCGACCCTGGCGATCGAGGCGCTGCCCGACAATTATGTTTTGCTCAGCGCTGCCGTTGAGCGCAACCGCCTCAGCAATGTGCAATGTTATCATGCGGCGATAAGCGATCGATCGGAGGTCTTGAAGATTTCCGGGCACAGCGCGTGGGGCCACATCTCGGCGAATGAATCGGGCATCCCGGTGCCGAGCCTCACCCTCGACCAGCTGTTGCAGAATTGCGGCTGGTGTTCGGCGGCGTTCATCAAGATCGACGTTGAGGGTCATGAGTTCCCGGTGCTGCTTGGTGCGCAGCGCCTCATCGACGGTGTTCGCGATCTGGATATGCTGATCGAGGTTTTTGCCGGACACAATAAATCTCTGGAATATCTTGAGGCCTGCGGATTTCATCTCTACATGCTCAAGCTGCAGAGTCTGATTCCCTGCACGTCAAAAGACTTTCAAGAACCGCACGTCACCGATTATTTTTGTACACGAAGAACGATCCAGTCTTCTTCATTTGCGAACACGCCAATTCTCGCCCGATCGGCGGATTTGTCGGCGCGGCTGCTTGCCTTCGAGGTCAACAACCCGGCGGCCCGCATTCGCATCGAGATCGCGAAGCGGCTCAAAGAGGCGCCGCCTAGCATGTTGCAGCACGGGCCGGTGAAGCAGCTCATGCGAAAGTTGACTCAAGACCCCGATGAGAATGTGAGGGCGGCCATCCTGTCATGGTATGCCGGATGAATGCCGGCGGTTCACCGGCCGATGCGTCCGCGCCGCGGAAGCAAACCATCAGTGCAGGTATCAACGGAGGCCCACAATGGCGGCAAAGTCCTATGTCATCGCGCTCGAAGAACATTACCAGGATAGCGAGCTGAAGCAGCATTCGGGCGGCCCGCTCATCGAGCGGCTCGAAGACGTCGGGGCCCTGCGCCTCCGGGAGATGGACGAGGCCGGGATCGACTTCCAGGTGCTGTCGCACGCGAACCCGGGGTTGCAGGGTGTCGATGCGGCGACCGGCGTGCCGCTGGCGCGGCGGATCAACGACCGGCTGCACGAGGCGGTGCAGCGCCACCCGGGCCGCTTTGCCGCCTTTGCCGCGATACCGACGGCCGATCCGAAGGCGGCGGCCGACGAGCTCGAACGCACGGTGACGAGGCTCGGCTTCAAGGGCGCGATGATCAACGGTCTGACGGCGGGCGTCTTTCACGACGATAAGCGCTTCTGGCCGATCTGGGAGCGCGCGGCGGCGCTCGACGCGCCGATCTACATCCACCCGGCGATCCCGCAGCAGGCCGTCGTCGAGACCTATTACCAGGGGTATGTCGACAAGCACCCGGGGCTGCTGCGCGCCGGCTGGGGCTTCAACGTCGAAACCGCCACG
>DASYUS010000414.1:0-2014 GCA_036000945.1 Allostellaceae bacterium | reverse complement strand
ATGCGATCGTCTGGCGGTATCACCCGAGGAGGCGGCGGAGCGGCGGCGGACCTATTTCCGCGAGCATGGCACGACATTGCGCGGGCTGATGACGGTCGACAACATCGACCCGCACGATTTTCTCGCCTTCGTGCACGACATCGACCTTGCCGGGGTGCCGCCCGACCCGGCGCTGGTGGCGGCGATCCGCCAGCTCGATGGGCAGAAGATCGTCCACACCAACGGTTCGGTGCGGCACGCAGAGCGGCTGCTTGATCATCTCGGGATCGGCGACGCGTTCAGCGGCATCATCGATATCGTCGCCGCCGAGTTTGACCCGAAGCCGGCGCTGGCCGGTTATCGCTTGTTGCTCCGGCGCCATGATGCCGACCCGCGAACCGCGCTGATGATCGAGGACATCGCGCGCAACCTGGCGCCGGCCGCCCGGCTCGGCATGACCACGGCCTGGGTACGCAGCGAGCCCGAATGGGCCTCGGCCGAGGCTGACGGTGACTATATCCATCATGTCGTCGACGATCTCGCCGGGTTTCTTGCCGCGGCCGCACTGTTGCAGCAACGGGAGCCGGGATCGTGACGGTCGCCGAGACGATCCGCGACAAGCTGACCGAGCGGTTCGCGCCGACCCGGCTGGAGATCGTCGACGAATCGCATCGCCATGCCGGGCACGCCGGGGCGCGGCCGGAGGGCGAAACCCATTTCGCCGTGACGATCGTCTCCCCGGCATTCTCCGGGCTCAGCCGAGTGGCGCGCCAGCGCCTGGTCTATCAGGTCCTCGCCGACGAACTGGCTACCCGCGTTCATGCGCTGTCGCTGACGACCCTTGAACCCGGCGAGGGCGTAGCGGGGGGCTAAAAACCTCTATCGATAATTTTGCACGTGATGATTGTTGTAATATATTTACACACTTATCAATTGCATTCGGGCGGCCATGGCTTAGATTCCGGGTCATGGCAACAGCAGCATTGCCGCGGCGATCGCGCCGCGACCACCATAGGACCCCGTCGTCGCTGGTCATCCGCAACATTATCGTCGGCGGGCGCCGGACCAGCGTGCGCCTCGAACCGGTGATGTGGGAGGCGCTGAAAGACATCGCGCGACGGCAGCGGATCACCGTGCACGACCTCGTAACCAATATCGACCGCGAGCGCACCGCGTCGAGCCTGACCGCGGCCATCCGCATCCACATCGTCGATTTCTATCGCGCCGCGTCGCTGCAAGCGGCACAGCCGCAGCCGATCCAGCCACCCCGCCGAGCTATGTAGCGGCCGCCTCGGCCGGCAGCCCCGCGCGCCTGCGTCGTCAGGCGGCTTCCGTCAGAAATGCGCGCAATTGCGCGACTGGTGCGTCGCGCATCACAAAGACCTCGCCGATCCGGCGCGGCAGGATCAGTGTGATCGCGCCCTCGCGCACCTTCTTGTCCTTGCCCATGTGTCCGATGAGCCGGTCGGCGGCGCTGCCCGAAAGGCCGATCGCGCGCAGCTCGGTCGGCAACCCCGCGCCGGCGAGGTGATACCGGACGCGGTGCGACTCCTGCCCCGAGGCGAGGCCGAGGCGCACCGCGAAATCAAATGCGAGGATCATGCCGAGGGCCACCGCCTCGCCGTGCAGCAGCCGGTCGCCGAACCCGGTCTCCGCCTCGAGCGCATGGCCGAAGGTATGGCCGAAATTCAACAAGGCGCGCTCGCCGGTTTCGCACTCGTCGGCGGCGACGATTGCGGCCTTCATCCGGCAGCTCACCATCACCGCACGGGTCAACGCGCTGGCGTCGAGATTGCAGACTGCGCGGCCTTCGGTTTCGAGCCACTCGAAGAAGTCGGCGTCGCGGATCAGGCCGTATTTGAGGATTTCGCCATATCCCGCGCGTATCTCGCGCGGCGGCAGGGTGGCGAGGCTCGCCGTGTCGGCGAGGACCAGGCGCGGCTGGTAGAAGGCGCCGAGCAGGTTCTTGCCGGCGCTGGTGTTGATTGCGGTCTTGCCGCCGACCGAGCTGTCGACCTGGGCGAGGAGCGTCGTC
>DASYUS010000413.1:0-5030 GCA_036000945.1 Allostellaceae bacterium | reverse complement strand
TCCTGCCGGTCGGGCACCTGAAGGCCGAGCTTGGCGGTGACTACGAAGGGCCGGCCGAGGCGGTCGATGCCGGCGTATCGCGGGGCGATCATCCGCAACTCGCGGGCCTCGCGCAGATCGATTGCCGGAAAGGCCAGCCGCATCCGGTTCCACAGCGGCGCCAGTTCCGGCCACAGCGCGATCAGCAGCAGCAGGGCAAAACCGATTGCCGGCAGAACCCGCTTTAGCAGCGCGACGCGCCGGCTGTGGCGGAGGTCGGGGGCGCTGACCGCCCAGGGGGCGGCAATCCAGGACGCGGGGTCGCCCGCAGCGTGCACCGGCGACTCGGCCTGGCCGAGCTGCGGCGCGCGTGGCGCAGGTCCCGGCAGGGCCAGTCTCATGCGATGCCGGCGCGCAGACAATCGTGCATGTGGACAAAGCCGGTCGGATGCCCGGCATCGTCGACGACGAACAGCGAGGTGGTCGCGGGCAACCGACCGGTCATCATGCCGAGCGCCTCGCCGGCCAGCCGGTTGGCGGCGATCGTCTTCGGGTCGAGGTGCATGACCTCGGCCACGGTACGCGCCAGCAGCCCATCATCCATATGGCGGCGCAGATCGCCGTCGGTGATGACGCCGACCAGCCGTCCCTCGGCGTCGCACACGCCGACGCAGCCGAAGCTTTTCGCCGTCATGACGAGGATCGCTTCCGACATCGGCGCCTCCGGCGCGACGAGCGGGATGGCGTCGCCGGAATGCATGATGTCGCCGACCCGCAACAACTGGCGGCCCAGCCTGCCTCCCGGGTGAAACAGCTGGAAATCGGCCGTCGAAAACCCCTTGCGCTCGAGCAGCGCGATCGCCAGCGCATCGCCGAGGGCAATCATCATCGTCGTAGAGGTCGTCGGCGCCAGCCCCATCGGACAGGCTTCAGCGGCGCGCGGCAAGAGGAGTACGGCGTCGGCCGCCTCGGCCAGCGTCGAGTCGCGCCCGCCGGTGATCGCGACGAGCGGGATCTTGAACCGGCGCGAATAGGCGATGATGTCGGCCAGCTCGCCGCTTTCCCCGGAGTTCGACAGGGCGAGGATCGCATCGTCGACGCCGATCATCCCGAGATCGCCGTGGCTCGCCTCGGCGGCGTGGACGAATTGCGCCGGCGTGCCGGTCGAGGCGAGCGTCGCCGCGATCTTGCGGGCGACGTGGCCGCTCTTGCCGATGCCGGTGACGATCAGCCGGCCGCGCGCCGCCGCGCACAGGTCGAGCGCGACGCCAAAGCCGGCATCGAGGGTCCGGGACAGCTGTTCGAGGCCGCTAATCTCGGCGCCAATGACCCGGCGGGCAACGGCGAGATCGCGGACGAGCCCGGCAACTTCCGAGCCGTGGCCAAGGCTGCGGTACGCGGAGTCGAGACGCGCGGCGATGGCTTCTTCCCCCAAAACGACTTCCCCCGCCAAAACGACTTCCCCCGATTGTGGTCCGGTCCCCGAAACTGCAGCACCCCTGTCGGCTGGGCGCTAGTGCGCGAAGATGTCTTGCTCCGCCCAGCCGGCGAGATCAAGCAAGGCGCGCGCCGGCAGGAAATCGAAGCAGCTCCGAGCCAGGTCCGTACGGCGCTCGCGCGCCAGCATCTCATCGAGTCGCGCCCGCAATGCGTGGAGGTGCAGGACGTCGGACGCGGCATAGCGCAGCTGCTCGTCGGTCAGCGACGGGGCGCCCCAATCCGAACTCTGCTGCTCCTTCTTCAAATCGACGCCGATGAGGTCCTTGCACAGGTCGCGGAGGCCGTGCCTGTCGGTAAAGGTGCGGGCGAGCCGCGAGGCGATCTTGGTACAGTAGAGCGGCTGCGGCATTACGCCCAGGTAATGGTAAAGGATGGCGATGTCGAACCGGGCGAAATGGAACAGCTTGACGACCCCGGGATCGGCCACGAGCCGCTTCAGGTTCGGGGCGTCGTAGCAGCCCGGGGCGAACTGCACGAGATGCGCGTCGCCGTCGCCGGCGGAGAGCTGGACAAGGCAAAGCCGGTCGCGATGCGGGTGGAGCCCCATCGCCTCGGTATCGATCGCCACCGAATCGCCGAAAGCGAGCCCCGCGGGCAGGTCGCCGCGATGCAGCTGATGGCTCATCCTGCCCCACCCCGCGCAGCGCGGCGGTCGGTCGGGTTGCGCCCGCCGGCGATCGTCAACGGCATCAACGAACTCTGGCCACACAAGTGAACATCCGGCGGAATATCTACCCCGCCGGGCGGCTCGTCAATTCAGCGAGGGTGCCGACCTACTGGCGGGGCGAGCTTATGCCCGCCGCCCGGCCGCGACCCCGGTCGACGATCGCGATGCCCATAACCGATCGAGGCTCCAGGCCCCCGCACCGACGACAAAGAAATAAAGGAAGGTAAAGCAATAGAGAATCGCCCCATTTCCGCCGCTGACCAGCGGAAAGAAACTGCGCTGCGCGTATACCATGAAATACGCGAAGGCCATTTCGCCCGAGAGAATGAAGGCAACGGGTCGGGTGAACAGCCCGACGGCGAGCAGCGCACCGCCAATCAGCTCCAATAAGCCGGCGAGACCCGGTACCAGCGTGAACAGCTGATAGGGCGGGTGGTTATCCGTTGCTGGAAAGTTGAAGACCTTGTTAAGGCCGTATTGCAGGTAGATCAAACCCACCACGATGCGCAGGATGCTCAGCATGCGCGGCTCCCAGGCCAGCCGCAGATCGTTCCAGTTCATGGTTTCACTCCCCCGATTCGGCGCGAGGGCTCTCGCGGCCCTGCTGCGCGATTAACGCAAAACGGAAGGGGATATGCGGTTTTCGTGCGGCCGGTTCACGGCACTCTGAAGCGCCGCGCCGGGGATGCCGCTCGATCGAATGGTGCGCCCGAGTGGAGTCGAACCACCACTCCTTTCGGAACACGGACCTGAACCGTGCGCGTCTGCCAATTCCGCCACGGGCGCCCGTGGTTTTGCCGGGATTCGGGCCGGCGATTCGGTCGGCGGGAGATAAGCCGGCCCTCCTGGCTTGTCAACGACTACGGTGGGGTTGCGTGCTCCGGCATCGCGAGGCGACTGTTCCGACAAGCCCCACTCCCGCAATGCGGGAGTGGGAGGGTGAGGGCAACGCCGGCAATCGCTCTGGGATCCGCCCCCTCACCCCAACCCTCTCCCCCGGTGGGGGAGAGGGAGAGTTATGGCGCTGCGAAGCCGCCGGTCTGCCGCAGCGCCTCGGCCAGGGCGATCGCGCCGGCGAGCGCAACGTTGAGCGAGCGGGCGCCCTGCTGCAGCGGGATCACCACGCGCGCGAACGCCGCGTCATGCACGAGGGGCGGAACCCCCGCGCTCTCCCGACCCAGCAACAGCGTATCGTTGGCTGCGAACGGGAAGCGGTGGTGCGCGACGCTTCCCGCGGTTGTGAGCAGGACGAGGCGGGAGCCCGGGTCGCGGTCCGCCAGGAAGCGGCTCCACGAGGGGTGGCGACGGATTGTCGCCTGTGCGGCATAATCGAGCGCGGCGCGGCGCAAGCGCCGATCATCGAGGAGGAAGCCGAACGGCTCGATGAGATCGACCTCGACCCCAAAACAAGCCGCCAGGCGCAAGAGCGCCCCGGTGTTCTGCGGGATATCGGGTTCGAACAGAGCGAGCCGCAAATCGTCTGGTCCTGCGTCGGCTTGCGCACCGTGCCGGCGTTATTATAGGAACGTGCATCGCGGCGGCCTTGCTGCCGTTTTATGCGGCAGTCTGTCGCATAGTTCGGGTCTTTCAAGCGTATAGCTTGCCGCCTCGGTCGCCGCGCGGCGGGTGGCGACGGATTGACGAGGTTTGGATGGCCGATCTGGCGCAATCGCACACTGCTGAGGGGCATGGTGAAGGGCATGGCGGCGAGACGCGGCGCGATTTCCTGATGCTGACCGCCGGCGCGCTCGGCGCCGTCGGCACGGCGGTCGCGATCTGGCCGTTTATCGACAGCCTCAACCCGGCGCGCGATACGCTGGCGTTGTCGACCACCGAGGTCGATCTGGCGCCGGTTCAGGTCGGCCAGCGCCTCACCGTCGCCTGGCGCGGCAAGCCGGTCTTCATCGATCACCGCCCGCCCGCCGAAATCAAGGCCGCCGAGGAAGTCGACATTTCGACTTTGCGCGACCCGCAAAAGGATTCCGACCGGGTCAAGAAGCCGGAATGGCTGGTCATGGTCGGCGTCTGCACGCATCTCGGCTGCATTCCGCTCGGCAACAAGCCCGGCGACGACCGCGGCTCGTTCGGCGGCTGGTTCTGCCCGTGCCACGGCTCGGTTTACGATACCTCGGGGCGGATCCGACAGGGGCCGGCGCCGCTCAACCTCCCCGTGCCGCCCTACGAATTCACCTCCGAAACCGCGATCAAGATCGGCTAGGAAGCGCCATGGCCGCAACCTCATCCGGCGCCCCCGCCGGCACCCGCAATTATGGCCGGCTCGTTCGCTGGATCGACTATCGCTTGCCGTTCGTCGCCTCGCTCGAACACCACGTCACCGACTACCCGACCCCGATCAACCTGAACTACTGGTGGAATTTCGGCTCGCTCGCCGGGATCGTTCTCGTCATCATGATCGTCACCGGCGTCGTGCTGGCGATGCACTACACGCCGCACGCGACGCTCGCCTTCGATTCGGTCGAGCGCATCATGCGCGACGTCAATTATGGGTGGCTCATTCGCTACATCCATATGAACGGCGCTTCGATGTTCTTTGCGATCGTCTATATCCACCTGTTCCGCGGGCTGTATTACGGCTCCTACAAATATCCGCGCGAGCTCCTGTGGATCCTCGGCGTCATCATCCTGGTGCTGATGATCGCCACCGCCTTCATGGGCTACGTGCTGCCCTGGGGCCAGATGAGCTACTGGGCGGCGACCGTCATCACCAACCTGTTCTCGGCGGTGCCGTTGGTTGGCGACTGGATCGTCACCCTCTTGTGGGGCGGGTTCACCGTCGGCAACCCGACGCTGAACCGGTTCTATTCGCTGCACTACCTCCTGCCGTTCATCATCGTCGCCGTCGTCCTCCTGCATTTGATAGCGC
>DASYUS010000412.1:0-2855 GCA_036000945.1 Allostellaceae bacterium | reverse complement strand
AAGACGGCGGCTTACCGCGCGCCCGGCGCGCCGATCGGCTCGTTCGGCGTCGAAAGCTGCATGGATGAGCTCGCCGCGGCGCTCAACATCGATCCGTTGAAACTGCGCGAGATCAACGGCGCCAAGGACGGCACCAAGGCGACGCACGGCGTCACCTGGAACAATATCGGCTACCAGAAGACGCTGGAGGCGGCGCGGGCAAGCGAGCACCTGAAGGCGCCGCTCCGCCCCAACCAGGGGCGCGGTATCGCTTCGGGCTACTGGCACAACGCCGGCGGCGAGTCGAGCGCCGCGGTGCATGTCAACGAGGACGGCACGGTCACGGTGACCGAGGGCCATCCCGATATCGGCGGCTCGCGCGCCTCGATGGCGATGATGGTGGCCGAGGTGCTGGGCATCCCCTACGAGAATGTGCGGCCGGTGGTCGGCGACACGACCTCGATCGGCTTCAGCGCCTCGACCGGCGGCAGCCGGGTCACCTTCGCCGGCGGCATGGCGGTGACGACGGCGGCGCAGAAGGTCGTCGAGGTGCTGAAGCAGCGCGCCGCGGTGATCTGGGACATCAGCCCCGAGGCGGTCGAGTGGCGCGACGGCAAGGCCTACCCGGCCGGCGCCAACGCCGGCAGCTTCGAGCCGCTGGACCTGGCGACGATCGGCAACCGCTCGGCGCGCACCGGCGGGCCGATCAGCGCCGAGGTGCAGATCAACGCGCAGGGCCAGGGGCCCGGCTTCACCACCCATATCTGCGATGTCGAGGTTGACCGCGAAACGGGGCACGTCAAGATCCTGCGCTACACCGCGATCCAGGATGTCGGCCGGGCGATCCACCCCTCCTATGTCGAGGGGCAGATGCAGGGCGGCGTGACGCAAGGGATCGGCTGGGCGCTCAGCGAGGAATACATCTACGACAAGGATGGCCGCCTCGAAAATCCGGGCTTTCTCGACTACCGCATCCCGGTCGCCTCTGACCTGCCGATGATCGACACGGTATTGATCGAGGTGCCGAACCCGCGCCATCCGTTCGGCGCGCGCGGCGTCGGCGAGGTGCCGCTGGTGCCGCCGATGGCGGCGGTCGCCAACGCGATCTACAACGCGACCGGCATGCGCCTGCGCGACCTGCCGATGTCGCCGCCAAAGCTGCGCGCGGCGTTCGACGCGGCGGCGTTGCCGCAGGCGGCGGAGTAGCTTTTTCCCTCTCCCGCATTGCGGGAGAGGGGGAGACCAAGCACGAAGCGCTTGGTGGGTGAGGGCGGTAACGCAATAGGCCCTCACCCGCCTCGCTTCGCTCGGCACCCTCTCCCGCAATGCGGGAGAGGGGCTATAGAGGAACTTCAAGTCATGGAGCAGCGCAGATGAGTTATCTCGACAAGGCGGCTCTGAAGGTCGTCGGCACGCGCCCGATCCGTCCGGACGGCGTCGACAAGGTGATCGGCCGCGCCAATTTCGGCGCCGACCAGACGATGGCCGGCATGCTGTGGGGCAAGGTCAAGCGCAGCCCGCACGCGCATGCCCGCATCGTCTCGATCGACGCGTCGAAGGCGCTGGCCTTGCCGGGCGTCAAGGCGGTCGTCACCGCGGCCGATTTCCCCGAAATCCCGTCGGAGGAAGCCTTTGTCGGCGAAGGGCCGATGAACTTCCGCGACCTCTCATACAACTGCATGGCGCGCGGCAAGGTGCTCTATGACGGCCACGCCGTCGCTGCGGTGGCGGCGACCTCGCCGGCGATCGCCGAGGAAGCGCTCGACCTGATCGACGTCCAGTACCAGGTGCTGCCCTATGTCATCGACGTCGAAGATGCGATGAAGCCGGACGCGCCGGTGCTGCACGACGATTTGTTCACCCAGGGCGTCGATCCGAAGCCGGAAGCGGCCTCCAACATCGCCAAGCGCATCACCTTTACCAAGGGCGATTTCGCTTCCGGCTGGAAGGAGGCCGAGGTCACGATCGAGCGGCGCTATACGTCGCAGCCGGTGCACCAGGCCTATATCGAGCCGCATGCGTGCCTTGTCTCGGTCGGCGCCGACAACCAGTGCACGATCTTCAGCTCGTCGCAGGGCCAGTTCATGGTGCGCGCCTACTGCGCCAAGCTGCTCGGCATCGACATCGCCAACATCCGGGCGATCCCGGCCGAGATCGGCGGCGGCTTCGGCGGCAAGACGCTGGTTTATCTCGAACCGGTGGCGCTGGCGCTGTCGAAGAAGACCGGCCGGCCCGTCAAGATCGTGATGAGCCGGGAGGAGGTGTTCCGCGGCACCGGTCCCGCCGCCGGCGGCGTCTACGAAGTCAAGCTCGGCGCCAAGAAGGACGGCCACATCGTCGCCGCCGAGCTGGTGGTCAAGCTGCAGGCCGGCGCCTTCCCGGGATCGCCGGTCGGCCCCGCCTGCATGTGCGGCCTGGCGATGTACGACATCCCGCATGTCAACATCGTCGGCTACGACGTCGTCTCCAATCGCCCGAAGGTCGCGGCCTACCGCGCCCCCGGCGCGCCGAACTCGACCTTCGGCACCGAAAGCTGCATGGACGAGCTGGCGGCGATGCTGCAGATCGACCCGCTGAAGCTGCGCGAGATCAACGCGGCAAAGGACGGCACCAAGGCGGCGCATGGACCGACCTGGGCGAATATCGGCTATCTGCAGACCGTCGAGGCGGCGAAGAACCACCCGCATATGAAGATTCCGCTCGGCCCCAACCAGGGCCGCGGCATCGCCTCGGGCTTCTGGTTCAACATCGGCGGCGAGTCGTCGGCCTCGGTGCACATCAACGAGGACGGCACGGCGAGCGTCGTCGAGGGCAACCCCGACATCGGCGGCTCGCGCGCCTCGATGGCGATGATGGCGGCCGAGGTGCTGGGGCTG
>DASYUS010000411.1:0-5727 GCA_036000945.1 Allostellaceae bacterium | reverse complement strand
TACTGCGTGTTGAGAAACACACGGTAGGGCAGCGCCTGGTCGGCGAAGTCCCAGGTATGCGAATGCTGCTCGTTCAGATAGCCGATGCCCGAGAAAAACCGCCCGGCGCGCAGCGTGAAGCCGGCCGGCAGGCTGGTCGTCTGGATGAATGCTTCCTCGACCGAGATGTTGTTGTCGGGCGAGATCGAGATTGTGGCACTGCCGTACAGATACGGGTCCACGCTGGCGCTGAAATTCAACTCGGTTTCGTCGAGCGACAAGCCGCGGGTTCCCGGCCCCGCCTCGTCGCCGATGGCGAAGCCGCGCACCCGATAGGTGTCGGGGTTTTGGCTGAAGGCGCTCGCCCTGCCTTGGAGGACAACCCCGATCGCCGGGTTGAACGCGCCCGCAGATGCGGACGAGGTCGCAATCGGCGGCGTCGCCGGGCCGATCGGCCAAGGCTCGCGTGGCGGCGCTCCGACGGTAAAGGCGGGCGGTGCGGCTGGCGCAACTGCAAGCGGGACCTCGGCTGGCGATGCGGGCGGCGCGGTCGGTAAGGCGGAGGGTTGACCGGTCGCAGCCTTCTCGGTTCGGGTGACGGCGGATTTGTTTTCGGCCGCTTTCAGTCGGGTTTCGAGGCGAGACAGGCGGGTATCGTAATCGCGCCGCAGGCGGTTCAGTTCGGCTTCGTATTGCTGCCGCATCTGTTTCAGCTCGCGCTGAACTTCCGAAACCTCCTGCGCGGCGGCGGGGAGGGAACAACTGATTGCGGCCATCAGGCCGGCGCCGATCGAGGCCGGCCACTGCCGGTGGCGTGCGCGCAGGGCGCAACGCGCCTGTTGAAGGCGATCCATGACGTGCTCCGTATCGAAATTTGGCTGAAAACGCGCGGCGCTGTGGCGCGTCGCGCGCAAGGAAAATCAGGCCAGGATCTCGAAAACGGGCGGGGCTCGGGCAAGGGGAAGAAGGTGACGACGAAGCGCCAGCACGAAGGCCGGATTTTTGGCTTCGGGAGTGCCGATTTCGAGCGCGAGCAGAGACGGAACCTGTCCAGGATCAGGAACGACGAAGCTGCCCGATACAATGAGGCCCAGGTCGAGCGGGCAGCTTTCCTCGCCGGGCCCGATCGGAGTGCCGGTCGGGGCAGTCGGTTGTGGGTGGACTTCAGAGGCGAGGAGCGTCGGGGTGGGACGGCCGATAAGATGATCGAGGTGGGCGGCGGAATGCACCACCGAGGCAGTGATCTGGAGAACCAGCCCACTCAGCGCGAGCCAGGCGCCAAACCGTTGCCGTATCTTGGAGCGCGCGATCATGCCCCTACCGTCGTCTCCCAATGAAGAAGCATGAACAGCTTAGGCGTCAAATGCCAGGGCATTGGTTGCGCCCGCCGATCAATTGTCCGCTTTGGGTCGAACCTCCCCGTTCAGCGGCAAGGACAGGAAGGTCCGGTATCGGCGGCGCAAAGCCGCCGGTGGTGCCCGGCGCCACGCCTTGAAAGAACTAAACAAGAACATAGATAAATGCCGTTCTCCGCGTCCCGGGGCCGGCAGCGCGATTTGCGTCTGTGCCGTTCACCGGGAACAGCTAGGGGTGTCGGATGCTCGCTCCTGAGCCCTTTTTTCTCGCGCGCGTAGCCTGGCTCGGGCAATCTCGCGCGGCGCAAACGGGTTTGTCGGGAAAATCGCCGTCGAACCGCAGTCGGGAGATGCCAATCACCCAATGCGGGAATTCGACCTGATGTTGGCCAGATGTATCAGGCGGGCGGGGACGGGCGATGCAATTGTGGCGTGAGCGGACCGCGCCGCGCCGGGTGAAGGGGCGGCCATGAAAATCGCCAGCTGGAACGTCAATTCGGTCAAGGTGCGGCTGCCGCATCTGCTCGCGTTTCTGCAGGACACGCAACCCGACGTGTTGTGCCTGCAGGAGATCAAATGCATGGCCGACGACTTCCCTTCCCTCGAAATCGCCGCGCTCGGCTACCACGTCGAGGCGCTCGGCCAGCGCGCCTATAACGGCGTGGCGCTGGTGTCGCGCGAGCCGGCGCGCGATGTCGTCCGCGGCCTTCCCGAGGCGGGCGACGACGACCAGGCGCGCTATATCGAGGCCTCGTTCGGCGGCGCCGACGGCAACGAGGAGCGCGTCGCCTCGATCTACCTGCCCAACGGCAACCCCGCCGGCACCGACAAGTTCACCTACAAACTCGCCTGGATGGAGCGGCTGGTCGGCCATGCGCAGGGCCTATTGCGTCGCGAGATCCCGGTGGTTCTCGCCGGGGACTACAACGTCTGTCCGGCCGACGAGGATGTCTACGACCCGGTCGCCTGGCGCGACGATGCGCTGTGCCGGATCGAAGCGCGCTCGCGCTTTCGCGCGCTCCTGAACCTCGGCCTCTCGGACGGCTACCGCGTCTTTCACCGCGAGCCGCACCGCTACACCTTCTGGGATTACCAGGCCGGGCGCTGGAACAGCGACGAGGGGCTGCGCATCGACCATCTCCTGCTGTCGCCGCACGCGGTCGACCGGGCCGCCGCTTGCGACATCGACAAGAGCCCGCGCGGCAAGGAGCGGGCCTCCGACCACACGCCGATCTGGTGCGAGCTCGCGGTCTGAACAGCTCACTGCTCAGCGGCCGATGACGCGCTCGGCGACGGCGGCAAGGCTTTCCCCGCCGTTGTGGAACGGGGCCAACGGCACCAGGATCAGCGTGCGCGTGCCGGGCGCCAGCTCGGCAAAATCGCGGACCAGGGTGAACTCGCCGTCAATCGCGGCGGCGAGCGGGACGCCGAGGCGCTGCAACTCGCTCGGCATGCGGCCGGCGAGGACGAGCTCGGCGAGCGCGAATTCCTGCCCGTCCCAAGCGATTCGGCCGCGCGCCCCGGGCAGGCGCGACAGCCCGGCAAACGCCGGCCCGGCCAGCGCGGCGACCGAAAAGGTCGTATCGAACTGGAAATGGCGGGCGATCGAGGCGGCAAATTCCGCCTCGGCGATGCGCAGCACGACCGGCATGCCGGGATTGCGGGCGCGCGCGCCGAGCCCGATTTCGAGGTTGAGGCTGTCGACATTGGTCAGCGCAAGGAGGCTGTGCGCCGCGCCGAGGTTGCACAAATCGAGTGTGTCGTCGCGGCTGGCATCGCCCGTCAAGAGCTCGAAGCCGTAGTCGCGGGCACGCTCGACCAGCGCCGTGTCGGGGTTGCGCTCGACCACGACGAGCGGCTTGTCGAACCCGAGCAGGAAGTCGATGACCCCGGTGCCGATGCTGCCCGAGCCGCAGACGACGATGTGGCCGCGGCGGTGGATCGGCCGCAGTCCCTGCATCCGCACCCATTGCGCGCGGGTCAACCGGGCTGCGGCGATGGCGATGAAAATGCCGGTGAAGACGGTACCCAGCAGCATCAGCAGCATCGCGACGACAATGTCGAAACCGGAGCCGTGCCTCGGGGTGATGTCGCCGTAGCCGGTGGTCGTCATCGTGCTCATCACGAAGTAGGCCGCGGTCAGCCAATCGCTCTCCAGCGAGTCGCTGAAGTGCCAAGTGCCGACGGCGAAGAGCCCGAGCGTCGCGGTCGTGAAGCCGGCAACATACCGGTCGATTCGGCGCAGTCGCCAATAAGCGCGGTGCAGCATGCCGTGCAGCCGGGCCGGCAGCGGCCGGCGATGCCCCGGGGTCGTCTGCCGCGGCGCCGAGTCGAGGAGCCGTTCGACTGGCCCGTAGACGATCAGCTGAGCTCCGGGCGCGATCGTGGCGTCATCGGCGATCGCAGTGTCGCCGTCGAGCGCGACGATGCGCGCGGCGAACGCCGCCTCGGCTTCGCCGACCGTGCCGCCGGCAACATCGTCCGGCGTTGCGGTGCGCACGGCAAAACCGGTCAGCGGGCCATCGGGCTCGGGAAACTGCAGGCCGCGGAAGCAGGACGGATCGAGCGCGGCGGCGGCATAAGTCGCCGCCGAATGCCAGGCCAGCGACAGCACCGAGCAGTCGGGCAGGTTCTGCTCGATCTTGGCCGCGAGCGTGCGGTTGAACTGGCGCAGCACGATCCGGATGCGCGGGTTGGCGTCGCGCGCCCGCAACGCGATCTGCAAGTTGAGTTCCTCGTCGCGCGCCAGCGCCAGGATCGAGACGGCGTCGGCGACCCCGGCCGCCGCGAGCCCGTCGCGGCTATCCGGGCGGCCGGCGACCGACACCGCACCGCAGGCCTCGACCGCGGCGGCGAATTCCGGGTCGGCCGGCCACAGGACGACGACGCGATAATCCTGCAAGAGGCAGATGTCGCGCGCCGTGCTGAGCGCCAGCGCATCGCCGCCGACGACTATCATCGTGGGCTTCGCCGAAGGCCGCATCGACGCTGCGCTCAGTCTCCGCCGGAAGCGCTGGCCGGCGGTGGGTAGCGGTGCTGTCTGCCCGCGCAATCTTCGATGATCCAGCAGCCCGTCGTCTCGTCCGCCCGGACGGCGCTCGCCGCGACCGGCACCTTGCCGTAGCCGCCCGGGATGTCGAGCACGTAGGTCGGCTGGCACAACCCCGACACCCGGCCGCGCAGCGCGCCGACAAGCGCCTGCCCCTCGGCGATGCCGAGCCGGAAATGGCCGGTGCCGGGAGCAAGGTCGGGGTGGTGCAGGTAATACGGCTTGACCCGCATCGCGACGAGGCCGCGGAACAGAGCTTCGAGTATCGCGGCGTCGTCGTTGACGCCGCGTAGCAGGACGCTTTGCGACAGGACCGGGATGCCGGCGCGGACGAGCCGCCCGACCGCCTCGCGCATCGCCGGGGTCAGCTCGCGCGGATGGTTGGCGTGAATGACCACGTAGAGCGCTTTGTCCGCCGCCAGCGCGGCGACCAGCGCGGCGCCGATGCGCCGCGGATCGGCGACCGGCACGCGCGTATGAAAGCGGATCACCGCGACGTGCGAGATCGCCTCGATTCGGCGGACGATTGAGGAGATCCGGCGTGGCGACAGGAGGAATGGGTCGCCGCCGGTGACGATGACCTCCCAGATCTCGGGGTGTTCCCGGATATAGCCGAACGCGCGATCGAGCGCCGCCGGCCCGAGCATCCCGCGATTCTTGCCGACCTGCTCGCGCCGGAAGCAGAAGCGGCAATAGACCGGGCAGGTGAGGATCGGCTTCAGCAGCACGCGATCGGGATAGCGGTGGACGAGACCGGGCAGGGGCGACCAGCGTTCGTCGCCGATCGGGTCGGGCTGGTCATCGGCCGTCTTCTCCAACTCGGCGGCGCCCGGCACGAATTGTGCGGCGATCGGATCGGCCGGGTCCTCCCGGTCGATCAGCGCCGCCATGTCGTCGGTCACCGCGACGGCGAACGCCTCCGCCACCCGGCGCAATTCGTCGAGCCGCTCGGGCGCGACGAAGCCGCGTTCCACGAGATCTTTAAAGACCAGGCTCACCAACCATTCCTCACTGCGCGGCTCAATGCCGGTACCGCTCGTAGTGATACTGCGCCCTCGGTCCGATGGCGGCAAAGGCTTCCATGTGGAAGAGCCGTATCGCTGCATTGGCGTCCGGTGCCGGGCACCAGCGGGCGAGGGATACCATCCTCGGCGTGCATTTATCGCGTCTAGATCATAGCGCTGGCGAGATGAAGGGCGGCGAGGAGTGGGGGAGGGCGGCGGCCGTTGCGGCAAAGGGGTTTATGGTATGATCGGCGGCCATGCTGCTCGGCCTTACCATTCGCGATGTCGTCTTGATCGACCGCTTGAGCCTCGCCTTTCGGCCGGGACTGTGCGTGTTGAC
>DASYUS010000410.1:0-13259 GCA_036000945.1 Allostellaceae bacterium | reverse complement strand
CAGAAGTAGCGGCGATCGTCGCAGGACGTAGGGCGGATAAGCCGAGCGTCATCCGCCCGACAAATTTAGGCGCGCGCCGGCAGCAGGTGCGCCACCTTGGGCATCACCTCGTTGGCCAAAAGCTCCATCGAATGGTGCCAGGCTTCGGGGTTGTCGCTGTAGTCGAAGCAGAACAAGAGGAGTTGGCCGAAGCCGCCGACCTCCTCGTACATCCGCTCGATCTTTTCGACGACGGTCGAGGGCGAGCCGATCAGCCAGTTCTGCCGGGCGCAATATTCCGGCGTCACGTCGCTGTCGGCGACATTCTCGTTATGCTTCAGGTACTGGATGACGCCGACGTTCTTCAGGAGCGGCAGGAAGTATTCGCGCATCATCCGGCCCATCTGCGCCCCGACCGAAAGCCGCCACGCCTCGGCATCGGTGTCGGCGACGAAGATCTCGCGGACGAGGCGCCAATCGGCCCGGCTCGGGGTTCGCCCGGAGCGCCGCCCGCCCTCCTCGACCGAGGCCCAGTGGCTGGCGACATAGGTCTGGTTGAGGTTGAGGCTCATCGGCAGAAAGCCGTGCTCGCCGGCCAGCTTCAAGGTCTCCGAACCGGGGCTGACGCCGGCGACGCCGATCGGCGGGTGCGGTTTCTGGTAGCAGCGAATATGTGGGATCAAGCTCTCCAGCATCCGCCCGGTGCGCGTCACGTGCCAGTATTTGCCGGCGTAGTCGAACGGCTCCTCTTCGGTCCACAGCTTCAGCATGATGTCGAGCGCCTCGCGCGTCATCTCGCGGTGCTGCCCGGCATTGCCGTCGACGTTGAACATCGCCCAATCGCTCGGCAGGCCGCTCGCCGCGACGCCGAAATTGAGCCGGCCCTGCGCCATGTGGTCGAGCATCGCGACGCGGTGGGCAAGCTC
The DNA here is from genome assembly GCA_036000945.1 of Allostellaceae bacterium. GTDB lineage: Bacteria > Pseudomonadota > Alphaproteobacteria > ATCC43930 > CGMCC-115725 > DATARH01. Next base: position 12,354 of record DASYUS010000410.1, on the reverse strand, counting down.
GGCCGGGTGGTGATAGGGCAAGAGGAAGCCGCCCGGCGCGAGGCGGATGCGGCTCGTCTCCATCAGCGACTGGGCAATGAGGAGGTCGGGCGAGGGGTGCGGCTCCCACGGCGCGGTGTGGTGCTCGCCGATCCAGGCTTCGGAGAAACCGAGCTCGTCGGCCCAGCGCAGCGTCTGCAAATCCCAGCGATGGCCGTCATAGAGCGGACGCTCGGGCGGATGCGAGGGCATCGTGAACAGGCCGTACTCCATCGACGTGCCTCCTGCTGCGGTGGTCCCCCTTACTCTAAGCAAACATTCGCCGCTTGGCACAGCCCGCGTTGCCCGCCCCGCGCGACAGGCGAGTTGCGCCCGAATCTTCCCGCGAAATCGGATGGTTGCCGAGCAGTGGCCGGCTCCCTATGGTGCACCAGCCGGCAAAAAGCGCCGTCGTTGCGGCGAGCTGAGGGAGGAACCCCCATGAAAGACCTACGCTCGGTCCGGCGTCTCATCAAATTGCGGCAGCGGCGCGGCAGAGCGATCGGTGCGCGGCTGGCGCCGGTCGTCGGCGAAACCAAAGCCGCGCCGGTGGCACCCCTGTCGGCCCACACGCCCTCCGGCCTCGCGATCGAGGACCAGGTCCGCAAGGCCTGGGCTCCCATTGTCGGAGGGCTGCCGACGTTCTAGGGCCGGGTTTTCGGCGAACAACGTTGGAAGGGCGGATAAGCTTAGCGCTATCCGCCAGTGGCGGTGGCCGTTAAGCCGGCGGATTACGCTGCGGAACCCCTTCCCCCTTGCTGCGCCGCAGCATTGACCCGGCAGCGGCGCGGCGCTAAGGCTGCGCCGGGCCGGGCTGACCGGCGATCGTCATCAGGGGAAGGGGCGGGGCGATGAAGCCGACCCGGCGTCCGGCCAATCCGTATTTTTCATCCGGGCCCTGCGCCAAGCGGCCGGGCTGGTCGCCGGATGTGCTGGCGGGCGCGCTGCTCGGGCGCTCGCACCGCTCCGGCATCGGTCTCGCGCGCCTCGTCGAGATCATCGATCGGTCGCGCGCCGTGCTGCAAATGCCCGCAGACTACCGCCTCGGCATCGTCCCGGCCTCCGACACCGGCGCGGTCGAGATCGCGCTGTGGTCGCTGTTGGGGGCGCGCGGCGTCGATGTACTGGCCTGGGAGAATTTCGGCGAAGGCTGGGTCACCGATGCGACTGAGCAACTGAAGCTGCGCGACCTGCGGCTGTTGCAGGCGCCCTATGGCCGGCTCCCCGATCTCGCTGCCGTCGACCCCGACCGCGACACGGTGTTCGTGTGGAACGGCACGACCGCCGGCGTCCGCGTTCCGAACGGCGACTGGATCGCCGCCGACCGCAAAGGGCTGACGATCTGCGATGCGACCTCGGCGGCGTTTGCGATGCGGCTGCCGTGGGACAAGCTCGATGTCGTCACCTGGTCGTGGCAGAAGGCGCTGGGCGGCGAGGCGGCGCACGGCATGCTGGCCCTCTCCCCACGGGCGGTCGAGCGGCTGGAGAGCTACACCCCGCCGTGGCCGCTGCCGAAGCTGTTCCGGCTGACCGCGAAGGGCAAGCTGATCGAGGGCATCTTCCGCGGCGAGACGATCAATACGCCGTCGATGCTGTGCGTCGAAGACGCGATCGACTCGCTGCGCTGGGCCGAGGAGGTCGGCGGCCTCGATGCGCTCGTCGCGCGCGCCGAGGGCAATCTAGCCGTCGTCGCGGCCTGGGTCGAGCGCTCGCCGTGGCTGCGCTTTCTTGCCGAGGACCCGGCGGCGCGGTCGTGCACCTCGATCCAGCTGGCGATCACCGAGCCGTGGTTTACCGCGCTGCCCGAGGCGGCGCGCTTCAGGATCGTGCGGTCGATGACGGCGCGGCTCGAAGCCGAAGGCGCCGGCTACGACCTGGCCAGCCACCGCGCCTCGCCGGCCGGCATCCGCATCTGGGCCGGCGCGACCGTCGAGCAGAGCAATGTCGAGGCGCTCCTGCCCTGGCTCGACTGGGCCTGGGCCGAGGAGCGCGGCGCCGCCAAGGCCGCCTAAAAAATCAATTCAACCACGAAGTTCACAAAGGATGCACGAAGGTCACGAAGGATAAGAAGGCTCCCTTCGTGACCTTTATGTACCCTTCGTGCCCTCCGTGGTAAGTACTTGTTTGAGGTATACTATGCCGAAAGTGCTGATCGCCGATGCGCTGAGCCCGCGGGCGGCGGAGATTTTCAGGGCGCGCGGGATCGAGGCCGATGTCGCGATCGGCCTGAAGCCGGACGAGTTGCACCGCCGCATCGCCGGGTATGACGGGCTCGCGGTGCGCTCGGCGACCAAGGTCACCGCCGAGCTGATCGCCGCAGCGGACGCGCTCAAGGTGATCGGCCGGGCCGGGATCGGCGTCGACAACATCGATGTGCCGGCAGCGACCGAGCGCGGCATCGTCGTGATGAACACGCCCTACGGCAACTCGATCACCGCCGCCGAGCATACGATCGCGATGATGTTCGCGCTGGCCCGCCAGATCCCCGCCGCCGACCGCTCGACGCAGACAGGGAAATGGGAGAAGTCGCGCTTCATGGGGGTCGAGCTCTCGGGCAAGACGCTCGGCATCATCGGCTGCGGCAATATCGGCGCGATCGTCGCCGACCGGGCGCACGGCCTGAAGATGCGGGTCGTCGCCTATGACCCGTTCCTCTCGCCGGAACGCGCGGTCGAGCTCGGGGTCGAGCGGGTGGCGCTCGACGAGTTGTTGGCCCGCGCCGACTTCATCACGCTGCACACGCCGCTGACCGATGCGACGCGCAGCATCATCGATCGGCAGGCGATCACCAAGATGAAGCGCGGCGTGCGCCTGATCAATTGCGCCCGCGGCGGGCTCGTCGTCGAAGCGGACCTCGCAACGGCGCTCGACGAGGGCCAGGTCGCCGGCGCGGCGATCGACGTCTTTGTCGAGGAGCCGGCGACCGCGAGCCCGCTGTTCGGCCGCGACAATTTCGTCGCGACCCCGCATCTCGGCGCGGCGACGAGCGAGGCGCAGGAAAACGTGGCGCTGGAAATCGCCGAGCAGATGGCGGATTTCCTCTTGACCGGCGCGGTCGCCAACGCCGTCAACATGCCCTCGCTCACCGCCGAGGAGGCGGCGCGGCTGAGGCCCTACATGGTGCTCGCCGAGCAGCTCGGCAGCTTTGCCGGGCAATTGACCGAGACCGGCATCCGCGCCGTCGCGATCGAGTATGACGGCGCGATCGCCGAGCTCAACACGCGGCCGTTGACTGCAACCGCGCTGACCGGGCTCCTTGCGCCGCAGCTGGCGTCGGTCAACATGGTCAACGCGCCGCTGATCTGTCGCCAGCGCGACATCCGGGTCAGCGAGACGAGGCGCGAAGAGGGCGGCGATTACCAGAACCTGATGCGCGTCACCGTCACCACCGAGCGGCGCCAACGCAGTGTCGCCGGCACCGTTTTCGCCGGCAACAAGCCGCGCCTGGTCGACATCGAAGGGATCGCGCTCGAAGCGGAACTCGGCCATCACGTGCTGTTCGTGCGCAATTACGACAAGCCGGGGTTTATCGGCGCGCTCGGCAACACGCTTGCCGCGGCGCAGGTCAACATTGCGACGTTCCACCTCGGCCGTACCGCACCGGGCGAGGACGCGATCGCGCTGATCGAGGTCGATCAGCCGCTGACGGCGCCGCTGATCGATGCCGTGCGTCGCCTGCCGAACGTGATTCAGGCTAAGGCGATGCGGTTTTGACCGCCGCCAAATGCGAAACCCCGGCCGGGGGGTGGTGGCCGGGGTTTCGGGCTCCGTCAAGGGGGGACGGAACTGTGCACCGCCAAGCTGGGGGAAGCGACGGTGAAACGTCATTCTGTGGATAATCACCCTCCGGTGCAATAGCAATTTCGGGTATTCACGATCAAATAGAGTCGTCCGCAGCCACCCGGCTCCGGCTGCGCTCCGAAGTGATCCTCAAGTGCATCAGCGGTTTATTTCACGGCTTCGCTGGAGAGGCCGCCCCGCCGCGGCGTTCGAGCAGCATCGGCGCCGCACCCTTCGCGACGGTGGAAAACGTTGCCCACAGTTGTGGATGGACGGCAGGTCGGGACGGGGTTTGCCACTGTCGCGCCGCTTTCCTCCTGGTCTTGGCGTTGGCGTGGTGCACAATGCCGGCATGAGCGACAACCAGACATCGCCCGATTGCCATGAATGACCTGCCGCACCCGGCCCTGCTGCCGACCGGGCTTTACGATCTGTTGCCGCCCGAGGCCGAGATAGAAGCCGAGGTGACGGCGCGGCTGATGGGCGTGCTGGCGGCGCACGGCTACGAGCGGGTCAAGCCGCCGCTCGTCGAGTTCGAGGAAACGCTGTTGTCCGGCGCCGGAACGGCGATGGCGGCCGACACGTTTCGCACGATGGACCCGATCTCGCACCGCATGATCGGGGTGCGCGCCGACATGACGCCACAGGTCGCCCGCATCGCCGCGACCCGGCTGTCGCACCAGCCGCGCCCGCTGAGGCTGAGCTATGCCGGCCAGGTGTTGCGGGTCCAGGGTTCGCAGATGCGGCCTGAGCGGCAGGTCGGCCAGGCCGGCGCCGAGCTGATCGGCGCCGCGGGTCCCGCCGCCGATGTCGAGGCAATCGCCGTCGCCGGCGAGGCGCTGGTCGCGGTCGGGGTGCCGCATCTCTCGGTCGACATCACGCTGCCGACGCTGGTGCCGGCGATCGCCGAGGCTTACGGCATCGCCGGCGAGCGGGCATCGGCGCTGCGCGCCGCGCTCGACCACAAGGACGTCGCCGCGGTCGCCGGCCTCGCGGGCGCGGCCGGGGAATTGCTGGCCCGCCTCGTCGCCGCGGCCGGCCCCACCGGCCCAGCGCGCACCGCGCTCGACCGGCTCGACCTGCCGGAGCGCGCGCGGCTGGAGCGCGACCGGCTCGGTGCCGTGCTCGACGGGCTGGCCGGCGCGGTCCCCGGCCTCAAGGTCACCGTCGACCCGGTCGAGAACCGCGGCTTCGAATACCATACCGGCATCAGCTTCACGTTTTTTGCGCGGCTCGGGCCTGAGCTCGGGCCCTTGGGCGAGCTCGGCCGCGGCGGCCGTTACGAGGCCGGCGACCGGGCGGTGCCCGAGCCGGCGACCGGCTTCACCCTCTACACCGATACGATCCTGCGCACGCTGCCCGCCCCGCCGCCGCGCCGCCGGGTGCTGGTGCCGCTCGACGCCGATCGCGCCCGCGCCCGCGCCTTGCGCGCCGAGGGCTGGATCACCGTCGCCGCATTGCTGCCGGCGGCGGACTGGCCGGCAGAGGCGCGCCGGCTCGGCTGTCTGCACGTGCTCGCCGGCGGCGAGCCAACCCCGGTCCGGTAGGATGGGTTGAGCGCAGCGAAGCCCATCATTTCCTCCGCCACATCGGTGGGCTTCGCTATGCTCAACCCACCCTACGATGTACGAGCGCAGGGCCGCAGCGAGGAGTTCTTCAGATGGCCAATGTCGCCGTCGTTGGCGCCCAGTGGGGCGATGAGGGCAAGGGCAAGATCGTCGACTGGCTGTCGGAGCGTGCCGATGTCGTCGTGCGTTTCCAGGGCGGCGCCAATGCCGGCCACACCCTCGTTGTCGGCAATGTCGAATACAAGCTGAGCCTCCTGCCGTCGGGGGTGGTGCGGCCCGGCAAGCTGTCAATCGTTGGCAACGGCGTCGTCGTCGATCCGTGGGCGCTCCTCGCCGAGATCGAGGTGATGCGCAAGAAGGGGCTGAAAATCTCCCCCGATACGCTGAAGCTGGCCGACAACGCCGCTCTGATCCTGCCGTCGCACGGCGCGCTCGAACGAGCACGCGAAGAACGGCGCGGTGATAGGGCGATCGGCACGACCGGGCGCGGCATCGGCCCGGCCTACGAGGACAAGGTCGGCCGCCGCGCCGTCAGGGTCTGTGACCTGGCCGATCAGGCGGCGCTGGAAGACCGCGTCGACGACCTGCTGTTGACCCACAACGCGCTGCTGCGCGGCCTCGACGCGCCGGAATTCGACCGGAATGATTTGTTGGCGCGCCTGCGCGCGGTCGCGCCGAAGGTGCTTCCGTACGCAGCGCCGACTTGGCGGCTGCTCGACGAGGCCCGCCGCGCCGGGCGGCGCATCCTGTTCGAGGGGGCGCAGGGCGCGATGCTCGATGTCGATCACGGCACCTACCCCTATGTGACCTCGTCGAACACGGTGGCCGGCCAGGCCGCCGCTGGGTCGGGGATCGCACCGTCGGCGATCGGGTTTGTCCTCGGGATCACCAAGGCCTACACGACGCGGGTCGGCGCCGGGCCGTTTCCGACCGAGCTGCACGACAAGATCGGCCAGACCCTCGGGGAGCGCGGCCGCGAGTTCGGCACGGTCACCGGACGGCCGCGGCGCTGCGGCTGGTTCGACGCGGTGGCGGTGCGGCAGGCGATCAAGACCGCCGGGATCGACGGCATCGCGCTGACCAAGCTCGACGTGCTCGACGGGTTCGCCGAGATCAAGATCTGCACCGCCTACCGCCGCGGCGGCGACAGCTACGATTACGTCCCAGCCGGGACGACGGCGCAGGCCGAGATCGAGCCGGTCTACGAGAGCGCCGAGGGCTGGCAGGAGAGCACCCGCGGCGCGCGTTCCTGGGCCGATCTCCCGGCGACGGCGATCAAGTACATCCGCCGCCTTGAAGAGCTGATCGGCGCGCCGGTGGCGATGCTCTCGACCAGCCCCGAGCGCGACGACACGGTCCTGGTGCGCGACCCGTTCGCCGATTGAATCCGGAGGAGCCATGACTCGCATCGCCTCGGTCGCCACCTACCCGGTCTCGGTGCCGCGCCCCTATCCGGTGTGGACCGCCCAAGAGGAATCGAAGGCCTGGTCCGTAATCCTCACCGAGCTGAAGACCGATGACGGCCTCACCGGCTACGGCCTGATCCACGGCGCGCCGATGCCGCGGATCTGCGAATGGGTGGCGCGCTTCGCCGAGGTCATCGCCGGGATGGACGCGCTGGCGCACGAAGCGGTGTGGGACAAGCTGTTCGCGCTGACCTGCCCGCGCCCAGGGGCTATCGACGCCGCGAGCAGCACCCCGCCGCCGCTGCCGCGCGGCGAGCGCACCCAGGTCATGGCGGCGATCGCCGGCATCGACATCGCTTTGTGGGACCTGAAGGGCAAGGCGGCGGGGCTGCCGGTGTGGCGCCTGCTCGGCGGCGAAAACCGCCCGCTCTTCACCTACGCGACCGGCGGCTACTACCGCCCGGACGCGTCGAACGCCGATTATGGCCGGGAGCTGGCGCGCTTTATCGATCTCGGCTATCGCGCGGTCAAGCTGAAGACCGGCGCCGGCAGCGTCGTCGCCGAGACGGTGCGGGTTTCCGCGGTGCGCAAGGCGATCGGCGAGACGACGCTGCTGATGCTCGACATGAACGCGCCCTATGACCTGCCGGAGTGCATCGACTTCGCGCATTGCGTCGAACCCTTCGAGATCTTTTGGCTCGAGGAGCCGCTGCACTGGTATCTGCAGCCCGCTGATTTTGCCCGCCTCGCCGCGGCGACGTCGATCCCGTTGGCGCATGGCGAGCGCGAGCTCACCCGCTTCACCGTGCGCGACTTCGTCACCCAGGGTGGCATCCGCTACGTCCAGTTCGACGCCACCCGCGCCGCCGGCTTCACCGAGGCGCTGCGCGTCGCCGCATTGGCCGAGCAGCACGGCGCCGTCGTCGCGCCGCACACCGCGCCGGAGATCCATGGTCACCTCGTCCTCGCGCTGCCGCGCTGCGCCTTCGGCGTCGAGTCGCACGGCGGCGCCGACACCGACCCGCTCGCCCACGGCCTCTTCCGCGAACACCCAGAACTGCGCGACGGCCACATCCACATCGGCAACCAACCCGGCTTCGGCCTCGACCCGGACTGGGCCTTCGTCGAGCGCTACCGGGCGGGTTGACGCGGGCGGCCGATCGACCTCGCCGGGGACCCGATCGCCCCTCATCCGTTAACAGGTTGACCGCATTGCGCCAGATCAAGGCGGCGGCGTGCGCGGTTCGTATCGTGGCAGCGGAACGAGGAGCCAGGATGAAGCCAATGGAGCGTACACAAGGAGGCAGGGGTTCCGGGCGCCGAACGGCCGGCCGCGCCCAGCGCGATCCGTTCATCGACCCCTATAAGACGCGGAAAAAACCGACGGCGCCCGCCGCCTGCCCGACCTGCGGCGCGATCTATCACCTGGGCCGATGGCAATGGGGACAACGGCCAGAGGCGGCGCATGACGAGCCGTGCCCGGCCTGCCGGCGTACCGCCGACGGCCTTCCCGCCGGCATCGTGACGCTGCACGGCGCCCTAGCGCTGCAGCACAAGGCCGAGATCACCGGCCTCGTGCGCAACGAGGAGGCAGCGGAGAAGAGCGAACACCCGCTCAACCGCATCATCGCCATCGCGGAGAGCGATGAGGGGCTAGCGATCACCACGACCGACATTCACCTGCCGCGTCGCCTCGGCGAGGCGGTGAAACGCGCCTTTCACGGCACGCTGGCGATGCATTTCGACGATTCGGCGTATTTCGCTCGGGTCGACTGGCGTCCGCCGGGCTGAGCCGGGGGCCTCCGTCAGGGCTTGTGCCCGACGAACAATTCGACGGTCGCCGAGTCGGGGATCGCCGCTTCTGGCGTGATGCCGCTCTGGTAGGGGATGTTGAAGCGGAAAAACGCGTCCAACAGGATCCTGGCGGCTTCGGGCGGCTCTGTCCCGGCCCGAACGTAGACGCGGATATTCATCGCCGGAACCTCGCCGAAGATCGTCGTCGTCTGCGGTCCCAGCGCATCCCAGCCGGCAGCGCGCAGCAGGTTGGCGACCTGGTTGGCGTAGCCGTACGCCTCGACATCGTCCGGGACGCTCGACACGACCACCCGATGGCTGCCGAACGGACGCAGGTAATCGGCGATCTTTTCGGCCGTCTCCGGATCGATCGTCCGGGCACGGTATTTTTCCGCCAGCGTCTGGATCTGGGCCTCGAGATCCTTGATCCGCGCATTCAGCGAGGCGAGCGCCGCGGCGACCGTGTCGAAGGTCTGATCGGGGGTCTCACCCGGCCCGGCCGGCAGCAGGCTGCCGAGCTCGTCGAGGCGCTGGCCGAGCTGCTGCAGCCGCGCGGCTTCCTCGCCGAGCGCGACCCGGGTCCTCGCCTGTTGCCAGGCGCTCGTGCCAATGGCGAGCGCCGTGCCGACGAGCATTGCCGCCAGCCAGTATTTCTTGGCGGGGCGTGACGGCTGCACGGCGACCGCGACAAAGCCGATCGCCGCAATCGCCGCCACCGCAGCAGTCGGCAGCCACCACGACGCCTCACCCCAAATCATGCCGGACCGACCCGGTGCCGCTCACTCTTTGTCGGGAACGCCGGTCTCCAGCTCGGCGAGCCACACCGCGGCGTGCGAATCCGAGGGGGCGCGCCAATCGCTGCGCGGCGACAACGAGCCGCCCGAGGAGATCTTGGGGCCATTCGGCAGCGCCGAGCGCTTGAACTGGCTCTGCTCGAAGAAGCGCTGCAAAAACACCCGCAGCCAGCGCTTGATTTCGGCCAGGCCGTAGGCGCGGCGCGCGGCGGCCGGGATGTTGGCCGGCCACAGCCCCTGCTCGGCATCGTGCCAGGCGTTCCACGCGAGATAGGCGATCTTTGACGGCGCAAAGCCGTAGCGGGTCGCATAGAACAGGTTGAAATCCTGTAGCGCGTAAGGGCCGACGACGCTTTCGGTCGACTGGATCGCGCCGTCAGCGCCGGCCGGCACCAGCTCCGGAGAAATCTCGGTGGCGAGGATGTCGGCAAGGACGGCGGCGGTTTCCTTGCTCACGTCGCCGCTCGCCGCGACAAAGCGGATGAGGTGCTGGATCAGTGTCTTGGCGACCGAGGCATTGGGGTTGTAGTGCGACATGTGGTCGCCGACGCCGTAGGTGCACCAGCCGAGCGCCAGCTCGGAGAGGTCGCCGGTGCCCACCACCAGCGCGCCGTTGTGGTTGGCGAGACGGAACAGGTAGTCGGTGCGCAGCCCGGCCTGGACGTTCTCGAAGGTCACGTCGTAGAGCTTCTCGCCCTGGGCCGAGGCGTGGCCGATATCGGCGAACATCTGGTTCGCCGCCGGACGGATGTCGATCTCGGTGCCGGTGACGCCGAGCGCCTGCAGCAGCCGCCAAGCGTTGGCCTTGGTCGTGCTGCCGGTGGCGAAGCCCGGCAGCGTATAGGCGAGGACATTGCCGCGCGGCAATCCGAACCGGTCCATGACGCGGCAGGCGACGATCAATGCCTGCGTCGAATCGAGGCCGCCCGAGACGCCGATCACCAGCTTCTGGAGGCCGGTCGCCTTGAGCCGCTGCGCCAGGCCCTGGACCTGGATGTTGTAGGCCTCGTAGCAATTCTCGGCCAGCATCGCCGGATCGGCCGGGACGAACGGAAAGCGCTCGACCGCGCGGCGCAGCTCCAGCGGCCCGGCCGGCGCCTTGAACTCGAACTCGACCCGGCGGAACGGCGGCGCCGTGGCGAGCATCGCCCGCGCGTTGTCGCCGAAGGTGTTGGTGCGCATGCGCTCCTGGCGGATGCGGCCGAGATCGATGTCGGCGATCGCCATCTCGGGCCGGGCGCTGAACCGTTCGGTCTCGGCCAAAGCGGCGCCGATCTCGAAGATCCCGCCCTGCCCGTCCCAGGCAAGGTCGGTCGTCGACTCGCCGGCGCCGGCGGCCGAATAGGCATAGGCCGCGATGCAGCGCGCCGATTGCGACGCGCACAGGAGGCGCCGCATCTGCGCCTTGCCGATGACGATGTTGCTGGCCGCCAGGTTGAGCAGCAATTCGGCCCCGGCCGCCGCACCGAGCGCGCTCGGCGGAAGCGGCACCCACAGATCTTCGCAAATCTCGACGTGGAAGGTGAAACCGGCAGGGCCATCGGTGCCAAAGACCAGATCGATGCCGAACGGCGCTTCGTGCCCGGCGACCCTGATCGTCTCGCCGCGCAGCCCCTCGCCCGAGGTGAAGTGACGCCGCTCGTAGAACTCGCGGTAGTTCGGCAGGAACACCTTCGGCACGACGCCGAGCAGACTCCCGCGGTGAACGACCAGCCCGCAATTGTAGAGATGTCCCCGCCAGCGCAGCGGCGCCCCGACGACGAACGCCGGCGACAGCTTTGCGCTCGCCGCGATCAGGCGATCGACTTGGCTCGCGACGGCGTCGAGCACCGCATCCTGAAACAAGAGATCGTCGATCGCGTAGGCGGACAGGCACAGCTCCGGAAACAGCAGCAGCGCGACGCCTTCCTTGTCGCCGCGGGCGACGAGGTCGATCGCCGCAGCGGCATTCTTCGCCGGCTCGGCGACCGCCACCGACGGCACGCAGACGCCGAGCCGCACGAACTGGTGCCGGTACGGGGAGAAAAACGCGGACATCCGCCTTGCAGCTCGCGCGCGGTTCACGTCAGCTGCAATTTGGGCCTTCACACCCCCGCGCGTAAGGGGCCGTGTCCGTTCTCATCCGTTCCGCGGCTCGCCGCAATCACAGCTGCGAGTCGATCGAACGCCCGGAGGAGAGGTAGACCCGGTTCCACTCAGTCCAGCCCGGCGCAGCGCGGGCCGCTGCCGCTGTCGCCGGGCTGGACGGCACGGCGCGGCGCCAGCAGACATCCGATCCAGGCGCCGCCTCGATGACACGGGTGGCGTTGAGCGGCAGCGCGAAATCGGTCGTCGCCGTGCCCGGGCGCGCGACGCAGTCGGGGAAGGGGGTGATCAGCGCCTGGACCCGGGCGTCGTCGACGGTGAAATTGCTCAGCGTGAGCCGCGTCGCCGGCGGCATTCTCGGCGTCAGCGGGGCAAACAGCCAGGCCAGCGGTCCCGGCCAGAATTGCCCCGGCGGTATGATGAAGGGTGCAGGCGGCGGCGCAGCGGCAACGGCAGGCGGTGACGGTGCGGCCGTCTCGGCCGGCGGCGGCGCCCAGGCGCACGACGCGGCGGCGAAGACCACCGCCGAGATCAGTAGAATTCGCATACGACCCCCCTCATCCCTTCCCTCTCCCGGCAGCCCCTCCCCTATCCCTCCCCGGCTCGCAGGGAAAGGGAGGTTTGGGGCAACTGTGGGAGGGTGATGGGCTGTTCGCCACGATTGGCTCACGCCCCGCCGAGGAAATCCTTGGTCCATTTCCGGTAATCGGCGGCGCGCGTCACCCGCTGCATCAGCTCCGGCGAGGCAATCCCGGCCAGGTCGGCCGGCTTGGTGCCGTCGCGCAGCGCCTTCAGCGTGTTGTAGACCGCCTGCACCGCGGCGCTGAACGGCGCGTGGCCCTGCAGCGCGACCCGGACACGATGCGCCGCCATCCAGTCGAGATCGGCGAGCGGACCGGCGCCGCCACC
>DASYUS010000409.1:0-4660 GCA_036000945.1 Allostellaceae bacterium | reverse complement strand
AGAGCCCGGTCATCGACCAGCTGATCGAGGAGCTGATCCGCTCGCCCGACCGGGCCAGCCTCGTCGCCCATACCCGCGCGCTCGACCGGGTCTTGCAGTGGGGCTACTACGTGATCCCCAATTTTCACCTCTCGGCCTTCCGGGTGGCCTATTGGGACAAGTTCCGCCGGCCGAAAATCTCGCCCAAATACGGCCTCGGTCTCGACACCTGGTGGGTCGACCCGGCCGCCGAGCAGACGATCGAGGCCCAAAAGGGCGAGGCGGCAAAGTGACCGGCGCGACCCTGTTAAATTGTCGTCCCGGCGCAGGCCGGGACCCACCGATCAGCTCGCGAGTTGGCGGACAAGTGGGTCCCGGCCTACGCCGGGACGACGGCCTCTTCGATTGATCGGCCGATGATCGCCTATGCGATCCGGCGCATCATGCTGATGGTGCCGACGCTGTTGGCGATCATGGTGGTCAATTTCTTCATCGTCCAGGCGGCGCCGGGCGGGCCGATCCAGCAGATGATCGCCAAGCTCAAGGGCGACCAGATCGGCGCGACCGAGCGGGTCAGCGGCGCGGGCGGCGAAATCAATCGCCAATCGGGCGGCGACGAGAGCCGCTATCGCGGCGCCCGCGGCCTCGACCCGGCCTTCATCAAGGAGCTGGAAAAGCAGTACGGCTTCGACAAGCCGCCGGTCGAACGCTTCCTATTGATGATGAAGAACTATGCGACCTTCGACCTCGGCAACAGCTTCTTCCGCGACCGCCGGGTTGTCGACCTGATTGCCGACAAGCTGCCGGTGTCGATCTCGATCGGGCTGTGGACGACGCTCTTGACCTACCTCGTCTCGATCCCGCTCGGCATCAGGAAGGCGGTGCGCGACGGCAGCCGCTTCGATGTGTGGACGAGCGGCGTCATCATCGTCGGCTATGCGGTGCCGAGCTTTCTCTTCGCGGTGCTCTTGATCGTCGTCTTCGCCGGCGGCAGCTATTTCTCGATCTTCCCGCTGCGCGGCCTCACCAGCGACAACTGGCTGGCGCTCGACTGGCCGCACCGCATCCTCGATTATTTCTGGCACATCGCGCTGCCGATCACCGCGCTCGTCATCGGCGGCTTCGCGACGCTGACGATGCTGACCAAGAACTGCTTCCTCGACGAGGTCAACAAGCAGTATGTGCTGACCGCGCGCGCCAAGGGTTTGAGCGAGCGCCGCGTCCTCTACGGCCACGTCTTCCGCAACGCGATGCTGCTCGTCGTCGCCGGATTTCCGGCGGCGTTCATTGGCATCCTCTTTACCGGCTCCTTGCTGATCGAGGTGATCTTCTCACTCGACGGGCTCGGCCTCTTGGGGTTCGAGGCGGCGATCAACCGCGACTACCCGATCATGTTCGGCGCGCTCTACGTCTTCACCCTGATCGGTCTGGTGCTCAAGCTGATCAGCGATCTCACCTACATGCTGATCGACCCGCGCATCGATTTCGAGCGGCGCGGCGGCTGAGGGCCGCCGGGATCATCCTGCGCGCGATCCTTTGACCCGGCGCACGCACGGCAGCACAATGGCCGTGCACGCTCGCGTTGAGAGGCATCGCGCACATGAAATATGTCGAGCAGGTGTTGCAGCCCGGCGAAACGGTGGTCTACGCGACCAGCCTGCATTGGCTCGTCTACCTCCGCGCGATTCTGCTGGCGATCCTCGCCCTCGGCTTTCTGCTCGGCTCCGCACTCATACCCGAGCAGGCGCTCGCGCTCGAAGTCGGCGCAGCGCTGATCGGCTTCCTCGCGCTGATGTCGGCGCTGAGCGCGTTGATCCGTCGTTCGACGACCGAGCTCGCGGTGACCGACCGGCGGGTCATCTACAAGACCGGGATCTTCCAGCGCCACAGCATGGAAATGAACCGCTCGAAGGTCGAGACTGTCGGCGTTAACCAATCGATCCTCGGCCGCATCCTCGGCTACGGCACGGTGATTGTTCGCGGCACCGGCGGCAGCTTCGAGCCGATCCCGTTCATCGGCGAGCCGCTCGACTTCCGCAGCCACATCACGGCGAGCTAGATGCCCCGTTCTCGCGCAGCCGCCTCGTTGCTGCCGCGGACCACCGCGGATCACGGGCTGACGCCGATTAGCGGCGGCGGCGCGGCGCTGTCGATCGGCCTCTGCGCGGCGATCGTCGCCGCCAGCGTCCACGAGCCGCGCGTGTTGACGATCCGCCTCTCCGGGCGGCACGACGAAGACGCGGCCGAGGCATTGCCCTCGGGACCGCTCGAAGCCGAGCACCGCACGCTGGAGATCGGCTTGCGCTCCTGGGTCGAGCGGCAGACCAGCCAGCGTCTCGGCTATGCCGAGCAGCTCTACACCTTTGGCGACCGCGATCGCGCAGTGGGCGATGGGGTGGGTGACGGCGGCCCGGCATTGCCGGCCCTCGTCGTCGCCTATCTGGCGTTGGCGCGCGAGGCGCGGCCGGCCGGGGCGAGCGATGCCGAGTGGCGCGGCTGGTACCGCTATTTCCCGTGGGAGGATTGGCGCGGCGGCAAGCCGGTGCTGCTCGACCCGATCGAGGCCCGGCTCGCCGGCTGGGCGGCGAAGGCCGGCGACGAGCCGTTGCGGCAGCTGCGCGAGGAACGCCTCGGCCTCGCCTTCGGCCGGCACGGCGCCTCATGGAACGAGGAGCTGGTGCTCGAACGCTACGAGCTGCTCTACGAAGCCGGCCTCGTCGCCGAAGCGGCGCGCGACCTCGGCCGGCCGGTGGCGGCGCTCGACGGCGCGGCGACGGGCGTCGCGATGGCCTTGGACCACCGCCGCATCCTGGCGACGGCGATCGGCCGGCTGCGCGGCAAGATCAAGTACCGCCCGGTCGTCTTCGAGCTGATGCCGCCCGCCTTCACCCTCCTCCAGCTGCAGCGCACCGTCGAGGCATTGGCCGGGGTCAGGCTGCACAAGCAGAACTTCCGCCGCCTCGTCGAGCAGCAGGGCCTCGTCGAGGAAACCGGCCAGGTCAGCGCCCAGACCGGCGGCCGCCCCGCCCGCCTCGTCCGCTTCCGCCGCGAAGTCCTCCTCGAACGCCCCGCCCCCGGCCTCCGCCTGCGCAGCGGACGGCGGGCGGCGGGGTGACGGTGTCGCCCGAAGAATTCATCGCCAGGTGGCGCGGCTCGCAGCTCAGCGAACGGGCGGCCTCGCAATCGCATTTCAGGGATCTTTGCCAACTGCTCGGCGTGCCCGAGCCGACGCCGGCCAGCGCTGCCGACTACACGTTCGAGAAGCCGACACGGAGGATCGGCAATACCCAGGGCTTCGCCGATGTCTGGAAACGGCACTGTTTTGCCTGGGAATACAAGCGCGACCGCCGCAACCTGGTCGAGGCGTATGCGCAGTTGAAAGGTTACGCCGACGCGCTGGAAAACCCGCCGCTGTTGATCGTCTCCGATATGCAGGAAATTCGTGTGCACACGAATTTCACCAATACCATTGCGCAGCAGCACGTCGTCCCGCTGATCGACCTGCGCTCGGTCGAGGCGCGCGATTTGCTGCGGAACTGCTTCTCGCAATCCGGCGTGGAGCGGCTGCGGCCGAACGCAACGCGTGAGAGCGTCACGGCCGAGGCGGCGACGAATTTCGCCAGGATCGCCGTGGCGCTGCGCCAGCGCGACGACGACGGGCGTCGCGTCGCGCATTTCATCAACAAGCTGGTGTTCTGCCTGTTTGCCGAGGATATCGACCTGCTGCCCAACCGCGTCTTCGCCGACATCCTCGAAGAGGCGGCAAAGCGGCCGGACGATTTCGTCCCGATGCTGAAAGAGTTGTTTCGAGCAATGGCGAACCCGCAGGGCCGCTTCGGGACGGTCGCTGTGCCGTGGTTCAACGGCGGCCTGTTCGACGACTTCGACGTGCTGCCGCTCGGCCAGAACCAGCTGCGCGACCTGATCACTGCGGCGCGGCTGGACTGGAAGGAGATCGACCCGACGATTTTCGGGACGTTGTTCGAGAGCGGCCTCGACGACAAGAAGCGCGCCGAGATGGCGAGCCTGTTCGATGCGCCCGAGCCCGAGCACCACGCGCTGCTGCCGCTGCACGCGCCGGCGGCAAATCGCGGCGTCGGCATCCACTACACCGACGAAGCCACGATCATGAAGATCATCGAGCCGGTCGTGGTGCTGCCGCTGCGCCGCGAGTGGGAGCGCATCAAGGTGGAAATCCGCGACCTCGACGAGCGGCGCGCGCGGGCAACTGCGCCGGCCCAGAGAGAGCGCTTGCTGCAACAGGCGCGCGCTCTTTACGCCGATTTCCGCGCGGCCCTCGGCCGCTACCGGGTGCTCGACCCGGCCTGCGGCTCGGGCAATTTTCTCGCCCTGTCGTTGCGCGCGCTGAAGGATTTCGACCTCGCGGTGCTCGACGACGCCAAGGCGATGGGGCTGCCGCCCGACGACTATCGGGTCGGCCCCGAAGCGGTGCTCGGCATCGAGATCAACGCCTACGCCGCCGAACTCGCGCGGCTCACGGTGTGGATCACCGAACTGCAATGGCAGTTGCGCAAGGGTTTGGGGCTCACCCGCCGGCCGATCCTCGACCGGCTGGATGGCATCGTGCGCGCCGACGCGCTATTGTCGGCGAGCGGCAGCGAGCGCGAATGGCCGGCGGCCGATGTTATCGTTGGCAACCCGCCGTTCCTCGGGGGCAAGC
>DASYUS010000408.1:0-3327 GCA_036000945.1 Allostellaceae bacterium | reverse complement strand
TCGGTATGCTCGCCGAGCGTCGGCGGCGGGCGGGTGATGCCGCCGCCGTCGTGTTCGAGGCGGAAGCCGGAACCGACGAGCGTCAAGTCGCCGTAATCGGCCGCGACCTGCTGCATCACCTCGCGATGGGCGAGCTGCGGGTGGTGGACGATTTCCGAGATCGGCCAGATCGCCGCGCACGGCACGTCGGCCGCGGTCAGCCGCGTTTCCCAATTCTTGGCGCTGTCGCCCAAGAGCGCCTCTTCGATGATGGCGCGCAGGGCCGGCTCGTTGGCGCTGCGGCTCGGCCAGTCGGCGAACCGCGGGTCGTCGAGCGCTTCAGGCCGGCCGAGACCGCGCATTAGGCTGGCGAACTGCTTCTCGGTCATTACCGCCAGCATCAGATCGCCATCGCCGGCCTTGAAGCGATTGCCGGTGACCTTGCCGGTCGACGACAAATTGCCGAACTGCTTATGCTTGTGGCCGGTGACCGTATATTCGGCAACTTGCCCCGACAGAAAGCTCAGCGCGGCGTCGAGCATCGCCACGTCGACGAACTGGCCCATGCCGGTATGGCTGCGCTGGAAGAGCGCGCTCGCCACGGCAAAGGCGGCGGTCATGCCGCCGATCGTGTCGCACAGCGCGAAGCCGGCGCGCGTCGGCCCCTTATCCTCGTGGCCGGTGATCGACATGATCCCCGACATCGCTTGCAGCTTGCCGTCGAAGGCGGCGGTGCCGCGCTCCGGGCCGTTCTGGCCGAAGCCCGATACCGCGCAATAAATGAGGCGCGGGTTGATCGCCCGTAGCACCTCGTAGCCGAGGCCGAACCGCTCCATCACGCCGGGGCGGAAATTTTCCCAAACGACGTCTGCCCGCTCAGTGAGCTTTTTGACGATTTCGACGGCTTCTCGCCGCGACAGGTCGAGGGTCAGGCTGCGCTTGTTGGCGTTGATCCCGAGAAACGACGGGCCGAGGCCGCGCGCCGCCCATTCCGGGCTGAGCTGCGAATGGCGCATGTCGTCGCCCACTTTCGGCTCGATCTTGATCACGTCGGCACCCAAAAGGGCGAGCTGATAGGTGCCGAACGGCCCGGCGACATAGCGGGTGAAGTCGAGAATGCGGGTGCCGGCGAAGGGTTTGTTGCGAGATGGATCGGTCATCGAAAGCTTTTGCTCGGTTGCGGTTTTCGGGGGTGGCGATGTTGGCACGGCTCTTGAAGGCAGCATCGGCAGGTCCGGACTTCGCGGGGCGGGGTCGATCCGGGCCGGGACTGCCGGATCACTTCCGGACCTCATTCCCGGACCAGCCTTTGGCGCGTCAAACACGGGCGGCTTCGCCGAGCGATGACGGCTGCGCTTGTATGGTCATCCTTCTGGCGACGCGCGGTCAGCTTATAGCCCGGCCGGCCGCTCAGCGCTAAGCTGATCGCAGCGCCGCGATCGCACGGACAGCATCCCGGGCACCGCGAATGCACCATGTCCTGCGCCGGGGTGACCGATGCGGCTCGCCTTCGCTGCCTTTCTCGCTGCTGCAGCCGGCGCATTGCCGGCGCAGGCGGCCGCTATCGCGCTGGTTTTGGCGGTCGATGTCTCGGCGAGCGTGTCATCCGAACGCTATGCATTGCAACACGAGGGGATTGCCCGCGCCTTTGAGACGCCGCGGCTGGTCGAGACGATCGCCGCGGTGCCCGGCGGGATCGAGGTGCTTGTGCTCGAATGGTCGGATCCCGACAAGATCGCCATCACCGTCGGCTGGACCCGCATTGCCAACGCCAACGCCGCTGCGGCGTTTGCCGCGTCGGTGCGGTCGACGACGCGGAGCTCGCACGGCCTGACCGCAATCGGTCCGGCGATGCTCGCCGCCGCCGCGGCCTTCGACCACATGCCGGAGCCGGCAGGGCACCGGGTGATCGACGTGTCCGGCGACGGTATGGCCAATTTCGGGACGCCGCCGGCAACCGTGCGCGACGAACTCGTCAAGCGGGGGATCACGATCAACGGCTTGGCGATCCTCAGCGAAGAACCGTGGCTCGACCAATATTATACCCACAATGTGATCGGCGGCTCGGCGTCGTTTGTCGTGGTTGCCGAAAGCTTCGAGACCTTCGCCGAATCGATGCTGCGAAAGCTGGTTCAGGAGGTGGCCAGCCTGCCGCCTCCGGCTGTTGCCAGCAGCCGCTGAGCGCCGACTACGTAGTCTCCCGTACGGATAAAACCGGATTTCGCAGCGGCGGCCGATCCCCGACTATACCCTCCATCAGGACCGAGATCTCAGGGATGGAGGCAGACATGACGTTGCAGGAACACGAAGCCGCAGTGGCCGCCTTCATCCGCGCCAAGGGCGTTACCCGCTGCCCGACCGTGTGCGCAGTGCCGACCCAGGCGTCGGTCGCCGAGCCCGACCGGGCGGCCTTGCGCCGGCGCGCCGACGAGATCGAGGCGCGGCGCGAAGAACGGCACCGCCAGGCGGCACTGCGCCGGTTCGGCTTTGCCGCGTGAAGTGTCACCTAGGCGCGTCCGGTATGTGGGCGGGGTCCTGGGGCAGCGACGGTCGGGTTTTGGGGGCGCCTCGGCGCCGACGATTGCGCCTTGCCGCTGTTATGTCATATCTAGTGCGTGCGCACGCATTTCCTGCAACTTGTGGTTCGGTTGAAAGCCCCTGCGGCCTGTCTTGCCGCGTGGTCGTTGATGGCAGCCGGACCGGCGGCCGGCCAACCGCAACCGGCCGCGAGCCGGGCGGTTTCCATCGGCGCGCCGCCGGTGGCGCTGCCGCTGCCGACGCGCCGCGGCGGGCCGGCGGAACCTCTGCCCGAGCCCGAGCTGGCAGCACCGCCGGCAAGCGAATCGAGCCAGCCGGCCGTGGCGTCTCCCACCCCGCCGCCGACGGCGCAGTCGCTGCAGCAAGGTCCGAAATTCGTGCTGCGCGGTGTCCGGATCGAGGGCAATACCGTCCTCGACCAGGCCTCGATCGATGCGATCACGCGGCCCTACCTCAACAGCTTCGTCGGCCTGGGTGACCTCGAGGAAATCCGCCGCCGCCTGACATTGCTCTATGTCGAGCGCGGCTATATCAACTCGGGTGCCGTCATCCCCGATCAGGACGTCGGGGGCGGGGTGGTGACGATTCGTGCCGTCGAGGGCACCGTCACCGATGTCGAGGTCGCCGGCACAATCTCCTTCGAGCCGGATTACTTCCGCAGCCGGCTGGCGAGCGGTTTGCGCAAGCCGTTCAACGTGCGCGACGTCGAGACCGAGCAACAGATCCTCTTGCAGGATCCGCTGGTCAAGCGGCTCAACATCGAGTTGCAGCCGGGCATCGTCCCGGGCGAGGCCCGGCTGCACGCCGAGG
>DASYUS010000407.1:0-2412 GCA_036000945.1 Allostellaceae bacterium | reverse complement strand
AGGAGAACTTTCCGTCACTGCGCAACTCGCGGTCGGCGAATGCCAGCTGTTTGTCAAGCGGCGGGCATTGGCGTGTCTCGGCGAACTCGTAGAGACGCTGCAGTCGCATGCCACCCCATTGATAGGTATAGCGCAGGCCGGCGGGACCGGCGATGCAGGGGTTCAGCCCGCTTTCGATCCGCGCATGATCGACCAGAGCCGCCGCCTGGAAGGCGGGGTAGCCGGCATCGAGAAACCATCGGTAGATCGCCTGCTGAACCTGCTCCCGGGTCGACGCCTCCGGACGCGGCGGAAGCGCTGCGTCCGACCACGGTGGCGGTTGCGGAAACGGCGGCGGAGTGCTCTCAAACATCGCGCACGCCGGCAACAACAACACGGCGGCGAGCAAGACGCCGTCACGGAGCCGAAACATCAAGAAGGGTTGAGCACGATGACCGTGCCGGCGACGCGAGGCACTGCCTCAGCCGCGCCGGCCGGCGCGCAGCGGTGGCAGCTCAGCGCGTGGCCGGCTTCTCGCAGGGCACCGTGCCGATCTCGCCCGGCGTCGAGACTTCGATGATCTCGAAATCGTCCGAGGTGCGCAGCTCGTTATGCTTCAGGCCGCCCGGGATGTAGACGGTATCGCCGGCCTCACAGCGCAGCATCTCGCCGGTCTCGAATTCGAGCTCGACCCAACCGTTCAGCACATAGACGAACTGGTTGTCGCAGACGTGGTAATGCCAGCCGGTCGGCTGGGTCATGCCGCGCTTCGCCTTGGTCAGCTGGGCGCGCATCTGGCCGCCGCTGGCGTCCTTGGCGCCGAGATCGCGATATGTGAAGAAATCGCGCCGTCCCTCGACCATCACCGGCTTTTTCGCGGTGGTATAGCCGAGTTTCACGGCCGGGTTGCTGATCGTCGTCACGTCGTCTGGCATCGGGACCTCCTCGGTGCGTCGCTGCGCCGCATCGTAGAAGAGCGCGCGGCCGGCGGCAAGGCGGCCGCTCGGGGGCACTCGGCGCGCGCTCAGACCGGGGGCTCGGCCCTGACCAGCTCGTAGAGCGCGATCGCCGCGGCGTTCGAGACGTTGAGGCTGGGTAACTCCGGCCGCGTCGGCAGCCGGGCGAGGTAGTCGCAGCGTTCGCGCAACAGGCGACGCAGCCCGCCGCCCTCCGAGCCGAGGACGAGAGCGACACGAGGCCCGAGGTCGAGCGCGGCGAGCGGCGCCGGCGCGCCCTCGTCGAGCCCACAGCACCAGTAGCCGGCGGCCTTCAGCCGGTCGACGGCGCGCGCCAGGTTGACCGCCCGCACCAGACTGACGCAGTCGAGCGCGCCCGAGGCGGCTTTGGCGAGTGCCCCGGTGACCGGCGGCGCGCCGTGCTCGGTGACGATGACGGCGCCTGCGCCGAACGCGGCGGCGGAGCGCAGCACCGCCCCGACATTGTGCGGGTCGCTGACCTGGTCGAGGACGACGACGATCGAGCGCCCGGCGGTCACTGCCGCCGCGCGCAGCACATCGTCGAGATCGGGCGCGGCGAGCGGCTCGACCGCGAGCGCCCAGCCCTGATGCACCGCGCCCTCGGGCAGCAGCAGATCGAGCTGGGCGCGGTCGACGACGCTGATCGCCTCGTCCGCCGGAGTCCCTTTCGCGACGCGCCGCTCGGCCCGCGCCGCCGCAACGAGCGTAGCGGCCGCCTCCGCCTCGCCGGGGAGGACGGAGAGGCGGCGCCAGCGCCGCTCCGGGTTGGCCAGCGCCGCCGCCACCGCGTGACGGCCATAGAGCCAGCCGGCGCCGCGCTCGCGGCCGTGTTGCGACGGCGCGGCGCGGGGGCCGGCGGGCGATGGCGGAGCGCCACTCGCGGGGCGCGGCCGGGGGCGCTTATGGGGCCGGTTTAGCGTGTGCAATTCGGGCCTCTTCGTGTTGACAATTGGGGGGCAAGCTCTTATGACCCGCGCTTCGCGGCCCCCCGATGGCGCGAGATCGGCGGCTCGCGAATCCCGGAGGGGTGGCCGAGTGGTTAAAGGCAGCAGACTGTAAATCTGCCGGCGGATGCCTACGTAGGTTCGAATCCTACCCCCTCCACCAGCGCCGCAAAACGGTGCCGTTTCGTTGGGGCACCGGTTCGACGGGCGGTCGGCGGGTCGTCAGCAGCGGGAATCAGCGGGTGTAGCTCAATGGTAGAGCTCCAGCCTTCCAAGCTGGCCACGTGGGTTCGATTCCCATCACCCGCTCCAGCCGCGTCCCGATGGGCACGTCAACGGGGTCTTGTCCTTTCTCTGATTAGGAAGCCGCAGCGATGGCGAAGAAGAGATTTACGCGGACGAAGCCGCACTGCAACATCGGGACGATCGGTCACATCGACCACGGCAAGACGACGCTGACGGCGGCGATCACCAAGGTATTGGCGGAAGCCGGCGGGGCGACGTTTGTGCCG
>DASYUS010000406.1:0-10672 GCA_036000945.1 Allostellaceae bacterium | reverse complement strand
CGATCAGTAAGACGCGCGTCGCCGGATCGGCCGAGAGCCGGTTCGCGAGAACGCAGCCAGCCGAGCCGGCGCCGACGATCACGTAATCTGCTTGCATATTCCGCTCCGCTCAATTGCCCCTCTCCCGCACCGCGGGAGAGGGAGGGGCCCAGCCCGAAGGGCTGGGAGGGTGAGGGCGAATCGCTGGCGCTGACTCGCCCCCTCACCCCAACCCTCTCCCCCGGTGGGGCTGAGGACTCGCCCGGCTCAGGCCTCGGCGTGACCCGGCGGGGCTTTCTCGTCCTTGTGGAAATCGAACTCGACCTTGGCGCCGCACGGGTCGAGGAAGAACAACTGCCAGATCCCGCCGCCGGCGAGCCGGCGCAAATCATAGTCGATGTTGCGGCTCTTCAACTTGGCGACGGTGCCAGGCAGATCCTCGGCGCTGAACGCCATGTGGTCGAGCACGCCGGCGCGGTCGCCTTCGGGCAGGTGGTCGCGGTGGATCACGTGCAGGATCGGCGTGTCGCCGGCATACAGCCACCAGCCGGGGAACTGGAACGGCGGGCGCCAGCCGACCTTCAGGCCGCCGAGAAAATCGACGTAGAATTCGCGCGTTTTTTCGAGATCGTCGCTCAAGACGGTAAAGTGGTTCATCGCTTTGACGGTCATGCGGTTCCTCCCTGGTGATCCGGATCGGCTGCTGTCCCGCGACAAGAAATGGTCGAACGCCCGCCCTGCGTCAATCGGCGCGCGCGAATCTGTCTGCCTCCCCGGCGCCTCCCCGATCATGATAGGCAACGCAGCGCCTCGGCATTGCGATCGCGGCCGAGGCGCGCCGCGACGCCGAGGAATTGGGCAAAACGGGCGCCTGTCCATCAATTCTTAAGCAAATTGCGCGAAAAGATGGCGGACGCTTTAGGGCGGAGAAGGTGATGCGGTTTTGGCGGGGACAGCAGGCGCGGCCGTTGCGCCGCGATATGCCGCGAGCCACGCCTTCGATCGTTACGCTGGTGGCCGGTGTGGCGGGGGTTCTCGTTTGCGTCGCGCTGCTGTCCGCCTGGCTCTTGTGGGACGCTCGGCGCATCGCTTGGGAACATGCCGCCCAATCATCGGCAACCATCGCCGCCACCGTCGAGCATGACATAACCTATACCTTCGAGCTTTATGACCTGTCGCTGCAATCGGTGGTCGACGGCCTGAAATTGCCCGGGATCAACGTGCTCGATCCAACGATGCGCAAGGAGGTGCTGTTCGATCGCGCCGCCACGGCGCGTTACCTGGGACCGCTCCAGGTCGTCGACGAAACCGGGAAGGTGATCATCGATTCCCGGCGGCCGACGCCGCCTGACGACAATTTCGCCGATCACCCATTTTTTCATTTCCATCGCAACCAGCCCGCGTTGGGTCCTCACATCGGCGCCCCGTTCAAGGCGCCGGCGAGCGGTGTCTGGTCGCTCTCGATCAGTCGCCGGGTGAACCATCCTGACGGCAGCTTTGCGGGTGTTGTCGTCGGCACCCTGCGTCTCGACTTTTTCGGCCAGCTGTTTTCGCTGATCGATGCCGGCCCCGGCGGTTCGGTCGCGCTGTTCCACGCCGACGGCACCCTGATCGACCGCGCGCCCTACCACGAAAAGTTTGTCGGCCGCGAGCTGGCGAATTTCGGGCTCTTTCAACATTACCCCGACGCCAAGACAGGGGTGTTCACCGGCACTTCGGCGATCGATGGCATCGAGCGGCTGTACGCCTACCGCCAGATCGACCATCTGCCGCTCGTCCTGGTCGTCGGCAGAGCCACGGAGACCGTGTTTGCGCCGTGGCGCCAGAAGGCGATCGGCATCGCGATCATTATCGTCGCGCTTTCGGCGATGGCCGCTGTCATGGGTGCGGCGCTCGTGCGCGAGCTGCACCGCCGTGACCGGGCCGAGCGCACCGCGCTCGAAAACGAGCGCCGCTATCGGCTCCTGGCCGAGCAGTCGTTCGACATGATCGTCCGGTTCGACCCGCGCACCCAGCAGCGGGCTTATGTCTCGCCGGGCTGCCGCCGCCTTTACGGCTACGAGCCGGAGGAGGCGCTCGCCTTATCGGCCGAGCAGGTCATTCACCCCGACGATCTGCCCGGCGTCAGCGCGGCGCTGGCGCGGCTCGACGGCGACGCCGAGCAGCCGCCGATCCGCTATCGCGGGCGGCGCAGGGACGGCAGCTACGTCTGGGTCGAAGCGAGCCTGATGCGATCGCAGAACCCCGACACCGGGGCCGTCGAGATCGTCAGCATCGTGCGCGATGTCGGGGAACGCATCCGCTACGAGGCGGCGTTGCACCAAGCCAAGGACGAGGCCGACAGCGCCAATCGCTCAAAGTCCCAGTTCATCGCCACGATGAGCCACGAGCTGCGCACCCCGCTCAACGCGATCCTTGGCTTCACCGAGATCATGCAGCGCGAGGTGATGGGGCCGATCGGCAACGAGACCTACAAGTCCTACATCGCCGACATTCATGTGAGCGGCGCGCACCTCTTGCAGCTGATCAACGACATCCTCGACCTGACCAAGGCCGAGGCCGGCATGCTCGAATTGAACGAGGAAACCATCGATCTCGAGGAGATCATTCGGGCGGTCGTCCGGATCAGCCGGGCATCGGTCGAAAAGGCCAAGCTCGCGGTCGATATCGATCTGCAATCCGGGCTGCCGCTGCTGCGGGCCGACGAGCGCAAGGTGCGTCAGGTGCTGTTCAATCTGATCGGCAACGCGGTGAAATTCACGCCGGCCGGAGGTTCGATCGCTATCCGCGCCCGTTTCGACCGGCAGGCCGGCATGCGGATGACCGTGGCCGATACCGGGATCGGCATCGCTCCGGAGAATTTGCAGCGGGTGATGGAACCCTTCGTGCAGATCGACAACTCGCTCAGCCGCAACCACCCGGGCACCGGCCTTGGCCTGCCGGCGGTGAAGGCGATCATGGAGGTGCACGGCGGCACCCTGACGCTGAGCAGCACAATCGGCGCCGGCACAGAGGCGACCGTGACCTTCCCGCCCGAACGTGCAATCCTCAGGGATCCGCAGGTGCCGGCGCGCTCGGCGGCGTAAGCGAATTACCCCGGCGCTAACCGCCGGCTCCGCAGCCACAATCGATGTGAAAGATCCGTGCCGCGTTGCCGTCGAGGATGGCGTCGCGCTCGGCGGCGGTCAGCGGCGTCGCGTCGACGACGGCGCAAGGGTCGGGATCGCCGATGCCGAACGGGTAGTCGGAGCCGAGCACGACCTTGTCGGCCCCGGCCACATCGCACAGAAAACGCAAGGCGAGCGGTTCGAACATCACGGTATCGAAGTAAAGCCGGCGAAACCCGGCGAGCGGGTCGGCGTAGTCGGGGTGGATCGCATGGTTGCGCTTGAGCCGGCCCAGCGCATAGGGCAGCGCCCCGCCGCCATGCGACAACACCAGCGTCATTCCGGGAAAGCGCGTCAGATGCCCGGAAAACAAGAGCCGCGCCACCGCCGTCGTCGAATCGGCGAGGCGTCCGACCGCGTTGATCAAATCATAGCCGGCGAGCCGCTCATCGCCGCAGATGTAATGCGGATGAACAAAGATCGTCGCCCCGCGCGCCGAGGCCACTTCCCAGAACGGGTCGAGATCGGGGTCATCGAGGTTGCCGCCGGTGCCCTTCGGCTGGGTCGCGATCATCGCCCCCTTGAACCCGGCGTCGAGCGCCTCGCCGAGCACCCTTGCCGCCAGCCTTCCATCCTGCAGCGGCACCGTGGCAAGCGCGCTCAGTGCCGTTAGTGCCGCGGCGTCCTTCGCCATATGCTCGTTGTAGAAGCGCGCCCAGTCGGCCGCCTCCTCGCCCGACAGCTCGTAGCCGTAGACATCGGTCCAGCCGCCGACCAGCTGATGGTCGACCCGCGCGTGCTTCAGCCAGTCGCGGCGCTCGCCGAGATCGTAAAGCCGCTGCTGGATCGGCCGTCCCGGCGCGCCGCCGGCAAAGGCCAGGCGCGGCGCGGCACCCTCGGCGTGCAGCGTGACCGACGGGAAGAGCCGCCGTTCGCTGCGCAGCGCGTCGAGCATGCTGCCCGGCACGACATGGGCATGCGTGTCGATGATCATGGCGGCTCCCTCAAGTTTTCCCAAATTTACCGTCATTCCCGCGAAAGCGGGAATCCAGAGCCGCATCGCACTGGTCGCGCTGGACCCCCGCTTTCGCGGCGGTGACCGCGATCGGTATCAGGTACCGGCGCCGCGGAACTTGACGCTGGTGGCGAGCGCCTTGTCGGTCTCCTCGACTGTCAAGAGCGCCGTCGTGCGGGTGCGCACGAGGCCGGTCGCCGATGCGGCGAGCGACAGCGCGCTGACGGCGACCGTGTCCGGAAGCTCGGCAATGATGACGACATCGTCGTCGCCGAGCGCGTAGTGCATGCTCTCGAGCTTGCCGCCGACGCTCTCCAGCGCCTCGCGGACGGCGCGCTGTCGCCCGGAAGCCTTGTCCTTGTGCAGCCCTTTGAGCCCCTCGGCCGTATAGGAGGCCGTGACCAGATACTTTGGCATGAGTTCCTCCCAGTAACAGGTTTTGACGCGGGTCCGCTGCAACCGACCCACCTCCCCAGTATAGCACCGCCGCCTGAAGGGCGAACTACGGGTGAAGCGCCGGCGTCACATCGGTGTGGGTGAAATCGTCGCCCTTGAAGAGCAGCGGTTCGCCGCGTTCCCGCGCCAGCGCGTAAGCAAAGCAGTCGCCGAAATTGAGCCGCGCCGGGTGGCCGCTGCCGCGGCCGAAATCGCGATAGGCCTCGCGGGCGATGCGTGCCTGCGCCTCGGTGACCGGCTGGATAGCAATCGCCGCCTCGGTCACGAAGTCGTCGAGACGCCGGCTCAAGATCGGGTCGCGGCTGCCGTCCACGACGATGGCCGTTTCGAGAAACGTCGCCGCCGAGATCCGGCAGACATCGGCTTTCTCAATCGCGTCCGCATAGGTCGCCGCATCCGCCTCGTCCCGCAGGATCGCGATCAGAGCAGAGCTGTCGACGATCATCGCGGCAGTCCATGTTCATCGTAAAGCAGGTCGCCGTGGTCGCCGGAGCGGTAAGGTTCTTTGAACCGGGGCGCGCAGTCACGGCCGATCGCCAGTAGGCGCTCGGCGAGACCGCGCTTTCGGGATCGCTGTTCGCGTTCAACGCGTTCGCGAATCGCAACCGTAACGGCGGTTGTCAGGCTCTCGCCAGTCAGGGCAGCAAGCTGCCGCGCCAAGCGATGCGCTTCATCGCTTTTAATGTTGAGACTCAACGATCTACCTTTCTACCTTATGAAGCTTTCTATCTACCATAATCGCGCGTGGAAAGCCATCTTGCCCTTCCACCGCGCGTCCCATATCACCTTCTGCCCGCCTCCCTTGCCGAGCTCCGCCGATGGTCGATCCCGCATTGCTCGCCCGCCATCTCGACCGCGTCCTCGACGACGCGACGATCCCCGAATTGCCCAACCATTATCGCGGTAAGGTGCGCGACAATTACGACCTGCCGGACGGGCGGCGCCTGATCATCGCCACCGACCGGCTCAGCGCCTTCGACCGCAACATCGCCGCGATCCCGTTCAAGGGGCAGGTGCTGACCCAGATCGCGCGGTTCTGGTTCGACCAGACCGCCGATATCTGCCCGAACCACGTCATCGATTACCCCGACCCGAACGTGCTGCTGTGCCGGCGCCTCGACATCCTGCCGGTCGAGATCGTCGTGCGCGACTACCTTGCCGGCACGACCGCAACCTCGGTGTGGTCGATGTACAAGGCCGGGCATCGCGACATCTATGGGCAGCACTTCCCCGACGGGCTGCGCGAAAACCAGAAGCTGCCGCAGACCATCATCACGCCGACCACCAAGGCGCGCGACGGTGAGCATGACGAGCCGGTGACCGAGGCCGAGATCGTCGGTCGCGGCATGCTGACCGCGGCGCAGTGGCAGGAGGTATCGCAGAAGGCGCTCGCGCTGTTCGTGCGGGGGCGCGAGGTTGCGGCCGGACGCGGCCTTATCCTCGTCGACACCAAATACGAGTTCGGCCGTGCAGCCGACGGCCGCATCCTGCTCGCCGACGAGATCCATACCCCCGACAGCAGCCGCTATTGGTTCGCTGAAACCTACCGGCAGCGGTTCGCCGCCGGCGCGGCGCCCGACAGCTTCGACAAGGATTTTTTGCGGCGCTGGGTGGCGGCGCGATGTGACCCCTACCGCGACCCGATCCCTCAAATCCCGCGCGAAATCATTGCCGAAGCCGCACAAATTTATGTCAGTGTGTTCGAGACGATTACCGGTGAAAGCTTCCGGTTGATCGAGCCGGAGATGCCGGTGCTCGAACGCATCCGGGCAAATCTTCGCCGGTTTTTTTGAGTGGCAGGGCGGCTCCGGCGCAACCAAGGACGCTGCTCCGTTTGTTCGGTGGGGTAGGAGCATTTGCGCGCCGATCTCGGCGCCCGACGGAGCTGTGAAACGTGTGACCGCCGTCCGAGCCCCGGGCCGCTCGGCTCTCGCGACTGACGCCGACGCCGCTTCCGGCAAGGCCGGCAACATCCCGGCGATCCTGTTCTATCCGCTGCTTGTCGTGCTCTATGTCGCGGCCGGCCGTCTGGGGCTGCTGCTGGCGGTGCCGCCGGGCTATGCGACGGCGATCTTTCCACCGGCCGGAATTGCTGCGGCCGCCATGCTGATGTCGGGCACGGCGAGCCTGCCGTGGGTTTTTCTCGGATCGTTCCTGCTCAATGTCTGGGTCGGCTACGATGCCGGCACCGTGGGAACCGTGACGGCGCTCGCCGCCGCCGTGCTGATCGCGGCGGCCTCGACCGCGCAGGCCGCGGTGACGGGCGGGATGCTGCGGCGCGTGATCGGCTACCCGTCCCCGCTCGACAACGACGCCCATCTCTTGCGCTTTCTGCTGCTCTCGCCGCTCTGCTGTCTGACCAGTGCGAGCTTGTCGGTCGGCGGTCTGTGGGCGCTCGGCGTGGTGAGCCCCGAGGATTTTGCGACGAGCTGGCTGGCCTGGTGGTCCGGCGACACGCTCGGCGTGTTGATCGCGCTCCCGTTGATGCTGGTCTTCCTCGGCGAGCCGCGCGCGCTCTGGCGTGCCCGATTGCGCCCGGTGGCGTTGCCGATGCTGCTGTTTTTCGCCCTGTTCGTGGCGATCTTCGTGCGCGTTAGCGCCTGGGAGAACGACGAGCAGATGCTCGAATTCCGCCTGGTCTCGCAGCAGGCGCTCGATAAGATCCGCACCCGGCTCGAAGAGCAGGAGGTGTTTCTGGTCCAGCTCGAACGGTCGTTCAGCTGGACGACGCCGATATCCCGCGGCGATTTCGCGGCTCTGGCGCAGGACATGCTGCGCCGCTTTCCGATGCTGCAGGCGGTCGAATGGGCGCCGCTGGTCCGTCGCGACGAGCGCTCGGCTTTCGAGGCCGCGCAGAGTACCGCGATGCCGGGGTTCGAGATCCGCGAGGTCGGGCCCGGCGGCGATCTGCGCCGCGCCGGCGAACACGCCGAATTCTACCCGGTGACCTATGTCGAGCCGCTGCTCGGCAATGAGCGGGCGCTCGGCCTCGATCTCGCTTCCCATCCCGACCGATACACCGCTGTAGAGAGAGCGCTTGCCACCGGCCAGGTCAGCGCCACGCGGCCGATCCGCCTCGTGCAGGAGCCCGACCGCCAGGCCGGACTTCTGCTTTTGCAGGCGGTACGCCAGGGCGCCAATGGTCCCGGTCTCGTGCTGGTGGTGCTTCGCGCCGGCGCCTTTATCAACCCCTTGATTGCGAGCATCGAAGCGACCCTCCACCTCCGGCTGATCGACATCCCGCAGCAGGAAGTGCTTTACGACAATTTCTCCGGCAATCCCGCGCGCGGCCGGTACCGGCAGCAATTCGACTTCGGCTTGCGGCAATACCTGGTGGAGACCGAACCGACGGCCCCGTATCTGGCCAATAGGCGCGGCTGGCAAAGCTGGCTGCTTCTGTCGGCCGGGATTCTCTGCACCGGTTTGTTGGGTGCGCTGCTGCTGCTCGGCACGGGTTACACGCATCGCATCCAAACGCAGGTTACTGAACGCACCCGCGATTTGGCTGACGCCAACCGCCGGCTGCGCATCGAGATCGAGGAACGGCGCAGCGCCGAGGCCGCCTTGCGGCAGGCCCAGCGGATGGAGGCAATCGGCCGCTTAACCGGCGGCATCGCCCACGATTTCAATAACTTGTTGACCGTGGTGAGCGCCAATGCCGAACTGCTGCGCGACGCCACCCAGGGCTTGCCGGGGCAGCGGCATGCCGCGGCCATCCTCCGCGCCGCCAATCGCGGCGAGCGGCTGACGCGGCAGTTGCTGGCGTTCTCGCGCCGGCAGACCCTGCGGCCGGAGACTGTCGACTTGCGAACGCGGACCGGCGAGATCGCCGAGATGCTGGCGCGAACCATGCGCGGGGATATCAAGATGAGCCTCGATCTGCCGCAAGGCCTGTGGCCAGTCGCGATCGACCCCGCCGAGTTCGATCTGGCGATCCTCAACGTCGCTGTCAACGCGCGGGACGCGATGCCGTCCGGCGGCCAATTTCGCGTCACCGCCCGCAACGTGACGATGACACCAGGCGATTCGTCCGGCGAGGGACTGGGCGGCGATTTTGTCGCGCTTACCTTGTCGGACACCGGCGTCGGCATGCCGCCCGAGGTCCAGGCGCACGCCTTCGATCCCTATTTCACGACAAAGGATGTCGGCGCCGGTTCCGGGCTCGGCCTGTCGCAGGTCTACGGCTTCGCCAAGCAAAGCGGCGGCAGCGCAATGCTGGCGAGCAAGCCCGGCGCCGGCACTTCGGTGACGCTGTACCTGCCGCGATCGTCAACCGATGGCGCTCCGCCAACGGAAGCCGCTTCCGGTTCTGGCCCCGCTCAAACGGCATCATCCTGAGCCGAGCGATTCGGGGCGAATCGTGCTGCCGGCGGCCGGATGAATGCGCCGCGGGTGAAGCGGTGGGTTGAATTTGCAGGCCGCCTCCGATAACCTCCGCGTCCGTAATGTTAATCCTTGATCTTGCATGCAAATGGTTTTTTACGCTGCAACTCGCTCGCCGTTAAATCCGGTCGCATCGCACATCGAGCCAGGCAACGAAATCGCCGGGCGGTCCGGCATGGCCTCGGCCGACTAGGCCGGTGCCGTTTCTAGACGGCGGCAGGCTGTCCCCCGAAGCAACGTCGAAACTGGTCTTTGCGAATTGGGGCGTGTAATGAAAGGGAGGCCGCGCGGCCAGCCGTCGCCCACTTTCCTCGCCACCCAGTCGGGTTTGTCTCAGCGCCATGAGTGACGGGTCGATCGCGATCATCGGCGCCTCCTGCCGCTTCCCGAGAGCGCCCGGCCTTGAGGCGTTCTGGGAGCTGCTGACCTCCGGGACCGATGCGATTTCGGAGGTCGATTCGCGGCGCTGGTCGACCCGGTTCTACTATCATCCGACGCCGGGCGAGCCGGCAAAGAGCTACACCTGGTCGGCCGGCCTGATCAGCGATGCCGATCTGTTCGAGCCGGCGTTTTTTGGGATCTCGCCGCGCGAGGCGGCGCAGATGGACCCGCAACAGCGGGTGTTGCTCGAACTGGTCTGGCATGCGGCTGAGGATGCCGGGATCCCGGCGACCAAACTGGCCGGCACCGGAACCGGGGTGTACATCGGCGCCTCCTCGACCGACTACCGCGATCTGCGCCTCGGCGACCCGGCGAGCGGCGATTCGTACTTCATGACCGGCGGGACGCTCAGCATCCTGGCCAACCGCATCTCCTACGTCTTCGACTTGCGCGGCCCGAGCCTGACGGTCGACACCGCCTGCTCGTCGTCGCTGGTGGCGCTGCATCACGCGTGCGAGGCGATCCGCGACGGCCGCGTCGACAGCGCGATCGTTGGCGGCGTCAACCTGCTTCTCGCCCCCTACCCGTTTCTCGGCTTCTGCCGGGCGGCGATGCTGTCGCGCCGCGGCCGGTGCTTCGCCTTCGACGAACGAGCCGACGGCTACGTTCGCGGCGAGGGTGGCGGCGCGATCATCCTCAAGCCGCTCAGCGCGGCGCTCCGCGACGGCGACCGCATCCGCGCGGTCATCCTCGGGACCGGCGTCAACTCCGACGGCCGCACCATTGGCCTGTCGTTGCCGAGCGAGGCGGCGCAGGCCGATCTCATTCGCGCGGTCTACGCCGAGGCGGGCGTCGCGCCGGACGATCTGGCGTTTTTCGAGATGCACGGCACCGGCACACCGGCCGGCGATCCGATCGAGGCCGCCGCCGTCGGACGCGCGCTCGGCCAGGCGCGCCGCGACCCGCTGCCGATCGGCTCGGTCAAAAGCAACATCGGCCACCTCGAGCCGGCATCGGGGATGGCCGGGCTGATCAAGGCCGTGCTGGCGCTCGACCACGGCATCGTGCCGCCGACGCTGCATTGCGAGACGCCGAACCCGAACATCCCGTTTGACGCGCTCAACCTGCGGCTTGTCCGCAGCGTCGAGGTGATCGACGCCGGCAGCTGCGCCGGGGTCAACTCGTTCGGTTTCGGCGGCACCAACGGCCATGCGGTGCTGACCGCACCGCCGCGCCCGGCAGAGGCGACTCAGCCCGCCGATGACAAGCTGCCGCCGCTGGTCGTTTCGGCGCGCACCGAAGCCTCGCTCCAGGCGCTGGCGCAGACCTGGCACGACACGCTGGCGACGGC
>DASYUS010000405.1:0-12738 GCA_036000945.1 Allostellaceae bacterium | reverse complement strand
AGGGCGGGGTAGCGGATGTCTTGCGGTCGATATGCGTCGCCACGAAGTCGTTGACGTTGAGGCGCACCGGCCGGGTACTGCCATCCGGGTAGTGGCGCTTGAAATACAAGGTCTCCTTGTCCTTGATGATCTTGCGCGCCTCATCGACCATAAAGCGGTGGACCCTGAAGTTGTTGGCCACCCAGGCGTTGAACACCAAACACTCGCCTTCCTTGCTGTCGTCGTAGGTCAAGCCGCGACGGCCCTCGACCCAGGCCTCGGCCTTCTCTCTCGTGGCGAGCGCCCAGCCGGCAAAGCCCTGGATCTGGCGGCTGCCGTCGCCGACGAAGCAATAGTGGCCGCGATTGATCTGGCCGACCAGGATGCGCGACCATTCGCCGAACGGCAATCGGGCGAAGGCCGGCTTCGTCATCAAATAGCTGACCGCCAGGCCGAGGGCGACGATGGCGTTATCGGGCCGGACCAACCGCAGCTCGCCGGCCGGTGGTCCGGCCTTTGCCGCCTCATTCGCGCCAGCGGTATCTGCCATGCTCTACGTCCGCCGTGGGCCGCGCCGCGTTGCCCGGTCCGCCGTAGTGTAGCCGCTTCGGCGGCGGACGCCATCCCTGCGGCCTTGACCCATCAAGGCCGCAGGGATGCCGTGTCGCAGAACCGTCGATCAGGCGATAATCGTAAAGTTTGTGTTGGCAAGAGCGAGGCCGCTGGACAACCTGGCGAATTGTGTCGCCCCGCCAGCGCCATTGCCGTCGGCGTCGTAGATCAAGCTCCCGGTGGCGCTGTCGTAGACGATCCGGTCGTCGGCCTCGCTCGCGGCGGCGCCAAGATTGAACGCCCCTACGGCCAAGGTGCCGAGCGGTCCGGCAGCTGGGAAGATCGCACTCTTCAGCAGGATGAGATCGTTGACGCTGTCGAAGTCGAAAATCTGATCGACATTGCTCGCCCCGAGTGCGGTGTCGAACTTGAACGAGTCGTTGCCGGTGCCGCCGGTCAGCAGGTCGTTGCCGAGGCCGCCGGCGAGCGTATCATTGCCCGTGCCCCCGTTCAGCGTATCGTCGCCGGCCCCGCCGAGCAGCAGGTCGTTGCCGCCGGTGCCGCTCAGCGTATCGTTGCCGGCCGCGCCGTTCAGCGTGTCGGCGCCGGCGCCGCCGGTGATGACGTTGTCGAGGGTGTTGCCGGTACCGGCAAAGTTGCCGGCGCCGATGAACAGCAGATTCTCGACGTTGGCGCCGAGCACATAGGCCGTCAGGGTCGAGTTGACCGTGTCGGTGCCCGCCCCCGACCCCTCGGTCACGACGTCGCCGGCAATGCCGACGTAGTAGGTGTCGTTGCCGAGACCGCCGATCATGTTGTCGGTGCCGGCGCCGCCGTTCAGCGTGTCATTGCCGTCCCCGCCGTTCAGCGTGTCGTTGCCCGTGTTGCCGGTCAGCGTGTCGTTGCCGAGCCCGCCGTTCAGCGTGTCGTTGCCGGTGTTGCCGGTCAGCGTGTCGTCGCCAGCCCCGCCGAACAGCGTCGAGCCCGCCGTCACCGCCGTCACGACGGCGCCGCTGAGCGAGACGCTGAGCGTGTAGGTCGACCCGGCAAACGGCGGCGACCCGCCGGCATAGCGGTCGACGCGCAGGTAGTAGACGCCACCGCCGCCGAACACATACGTCAGATTGGAATCGAGCGTGGTGCCGCTGCCCGGGTCGATCGCCGAATCGTCCTCGGCTGCCAGCAGGGTCGTGCCGTCGGTGCTGAACAGCTGCAACCAGGTGTCGACGCCGCTGGTCTGGTCGATGTCGAAAGTGGCGGTCGCGCCGGCCGACACCGAGAAGCTGTAGTATTCGAAAAAGCCGCTTGCGGTCGCCGCGACCGTGGCGTGCGGGGTGGTCGTCGAGTTGGCGATGAAGTCGGCGCTCTGCAGGCCGAAGTGACCGTCGAGGTTGACCGCCGAGCCGATGCCCGAATTGATCTGGGCCTGCGGCTTGATGATCGGGTCGGTCGGCGCGCCGGCGATCAGCGTGTCGTTGCCGTCGTTGCCGTAGAGTGTGTCGGCGCCGCCGCCGCCATTGATGACGTTGTTGCCGGCATCTCCGGTCAGCGTGTCGTTGAAGAACGAGCCCGTCAGGTTCTCGAAATTGAGGACGGTGTCGGTCCCGGCGCCGCCGGTGGCCTGCGCCCCCGCGATCGCCAGGCTCACGGTCACGCCGAGGTCGAGTGCGTAGCTCAGCGTGTCGGTGCCCGCCCCGCCGTCGAGCGTGTCGGCGCCGAAGAAGCCGTCGACCGTGTCGTTGCCGTTCCCGGTGCGGATCACGTTGGCGCCGGAGGTCCCGGTGACCACGTCGGCCGAGCCCCCGGAAATCAGGTTCTCGAAGTTGGTGAACGATTCGGGATAATTCGTCGTACCGGTCACCAGATTGACGACATAGAGGAACCCGCCGCCAAAGCTCGTCGTGTCGAGGGTGTCTACCCCGCTGCCGCCGTCCAACGTTTCACTGATTGAGGTCAGGCCGGCATAGATGTAGTCGTTGCCTGTCTCGCCATTGATCACGTCGTCGCCGGAAGAGATCAGCGTGTCGTTGCCGGCGCCCCCACTGATCGAGTCGTTGCCGAGACCGCCATCGATATAGTCGTTGCCGGTGTTGCCGAATATCGAGTCGTTGCCGGCGCCGCCGTAGATCGTCGAGCCCGCGGTTGGGGTGGCCAGCGTCGCGCCGGTGAGCGAGACATTGAGCGTGTAGCGAGCGCCGGCCGCCAGCGCGGTGCCGCCGAAATGCTCGACGCGCAGGAAGTAGGTGCCGGCATTGGCGAATTGGTAGGTCAGATACGAGTCGAAGACGCTGTTGCCCTGAGAGACACCCGCGCTGCCCGGGTCGTCCACCGTACCGTCGTCATCGAACGCCAGCTGCGTCGTGCCGTCGGTGTCGTAGAGCCGGATATAAGTGTCCTGGCCGAAATCGGTCTGGTCGATGTCGAAGACGCCCGTGGCGCCGGCCGTCACGGTGACGCTGTAATACTCGAAGCTGCCGCTTCCGCGCGCCACTACCGTCGCGTGCGGCGTCACCGTCGAATCCTGGATGATCTGGGCGTAGGTCTGGACGAACGAGCCGTCGAGGTTGACGGCGGTCCCGGCCGTGGAGTTGACCGTTGCCTGCGGCTTGACGATGTAGGTGTTGGGGTCGCCGGCAATGATCGTGTCGTTGCCCGAGCCGCCGTAGAGGGTGTCGGCACCGCCAGCGCCTTTGATGACGTTGTCGCTGGCATTTCCGGTCAGTGTGTCGCTGAAATAGGAACCGGTCAGGTTTTCGAAATTGGCGATCGTGTCGGTGCCCGAGCCGCCGGTGTTCTGCGCGGCGGCTATGGCAAGGTTCACGACGGCGGCGAGATCGAGCGTGTAGCTCAGCGTATCGCTGTCGTCGCCGCCGTTCAGCGTGTCGTTGCCGAGACCGCCGTCGATGTAGTCGTTGCCGGCGTTGCCGTAGATCGCGTTGGTGTCCGGGTTGCCGATCAGCGTGTCGGCGCCGTCGCTTCCCTGGATATTCTCGATGTAGTAGAGCGAATCGCCGGTGGCGTCCCCGCCGCTTGCTGCTCCGGCGGCAGAGGAGAGGTTGATATAGATACCGGTGCTCAAGTTGCTGTAGGTCGCCGTATCGCTGCCGGTGCCGCCGCTGAGGTAATCGGCGCCGCCTGCGCCCTTGAGGCTGTCGTTGCCGCCGCCGCCATAGAGCGTGTCGTTGCCTGGGGACGCGGTCAGGTTGCCGTCGCCATTGAGGTCGTCGTTGCCGTCATCGCCATAGAGCGTGTCGGCGCCACCGGCGCCTTTGATCGAATCGTTGCCGGCATTGCCGTAAAGAACATTGTTCGCCTCGTTCCCGGTGATCGTGTCGTTGCCGGAGCCGCCCTTGGCGTTCTCGATCGTCGTCGTCAGGTAGATGCCGATATTGTTGACCTCGGCGCCGATCGACGACCAGTTGCCCGGGGTCAGATCAATGACCTGGTCGTTCGAATACCCCGATGCGTCGAGCGTATCGTTGCCGCCGGTATCGTAGAGCGTGAACGCCGGCGTCCCGACATAGGTCGAGAAGTTGTAGAAGCTGCCCGCCGTGCTGTTGAAGCCGTAGGTCGTATTGCCGGTGCGGGTGGATTGCGCGCCGTAGATCAACTGGACGGCGTAGATGTCCGCCATTTGTGGCGTCAGCGTGTAATCGTATGTGTCGGAGCTGTAATTGTCCTGGGAGAAATACGACATGACGGACCACCGCCAGGTGTCGTTCGTAAAGACATTGTCGACGCCGTAGGTGCCGCTGCCGTTGTACGGACCCTGGTGGCCGAGGCCGAGGGCGTGACCGGTCTCATGGATGTAGGTCTGCAGAAAATAACTGTAATCGCCCGCGGCGGGGCCGCCGTCCCAGTTCGAGCTGATGTGGACGGTGGCACCCGACAGGCTGGTTCCGGACACGCTGTACGAAGTGACCGCCGAGCCGCTGCCGTCATTGATATAAGTGATGTCAGCGGCGCCGCTGGTGTAGGTGAAGTCGACGTTGCAGACGTCGTGCCACAGACTGAGAGCCTGATATGCGTAATGCTCCTCGCCCAGCCCGGCATTGATCAGGTCCTGGACGTTGACGCTGACGGGATTGTGGTTCCAGTGGCGCGCGCCGGTGCCGCCATAACCCGACCAGGTCCAAAACCCGTTGATCAGATAATCGGCGAGGGTTGAGATGCTGGCGAACGACGCGTTTGGCGGACTTCCTGTTGTCGTGCCGCCGGATCCGGTGCTGTCGTTGGGGTCCCAGCCGAGATCGTCGCAGGCGAGGCCGCCCGAGGAGTCTGCCGTCGTTTCGGATGACGGGGCGGGGGCGCTCGGCGCCGCGAGCCCACCGGTCGTTTCCGAGGAGGCCGACCCGTCGTCGAGATTGACGAAATAGCTGGCCAAGGTGGTCTGCGCGAGCGAAGAGGCGTTGGTTTCCCCAGCGATCGAGTCACTCGCCTGCCATGGGCTGGCGAGGTCAAGCGTCGTTACGGAGCCGTCAGATCCGTTGAGCGACGGATCGGCCAAATTGCCTAACGTTGTCTTCGCCATGTTCCCCTCGATGCTTCAACCAGCGGTCGAACCGACTTCGCGTTCACCGGCCGGTTTGGTTCCGGAATGATGCAGAAAAATTCTTCGCCACCAAACCGCACACTAACCCCTTGGTCCGTCTCATCCTTTAGAAATTGTTAATAACCGACAGCCGTTTCCTCATGGCTCAGGATCGCCGCACCGGGGGCCGGAGGCAACGGCTCTCGTCCGGTCTTGGCGAAATTGTTCGGCGCCACGTCAACCATTGCTCCCTTCGACCGGTCACCCGCGCTCAGCGCGAGAACCGGCAAATGCTGGTCTCGCCTCGCGTCTTACGGTTTGATCCAGATCAGTGTCTTTAAGGTGCGGTGCCGCCGTACGGCCGCCCGCGACGGTTTAAGAAACGTTAATAACCGGCCCGAGCGTCCTACCCATAGGATCATCCCGTTGCGCGTTTAAAGCAACAAGATCGTGACGGATCCCGCGTTGCGCGCGTTTGGGGCTATGCTCGCAGGTCAGCCCGCGCGCTACGGCTCGCGGCGGATGATCGCCAGCCAGGCCGGGACCTCGCCGACCGTGCGGGTCTCGTACCGCACGGCCTCGATGTGCTCGATGCGCCACCCCGCGTCGAAGGCCTCTTGCAATTCGCCCTTCGAGACGCATCGCGGGTATGGCCAGGAGAAATCGGCCGCGTCGCTGAAGCATTGCAGCACGAGCGTTTGCCGCTGCGGCATGAGGCGCCGCAAACAGCCGACATAGCGCGCGATCTCGGCGCCGCGGAACTGATGGAAAAGCCCATAGTCGATCGCGGTGTCGAACGCCGGCTCGCCTTCCGGCAGGGCAAAGACATTGGCGACCCGGAAATCGACCGTCACGCCGCGCTGTTGTGCCGCCCGTTTGGCCCGGGCGATGGCGGCCGCCGAAAGGTCGATGCCGTGCACCCGATAGCCGCGAGCGGCGAGATGGATGGCGTTGTCACCGGCGCCGCAGCCGATGTCGAGGACAGTGCCGGCGAGGTGCCCCTGTTGCTCGACGGCGACCAGCGATGGCTGCGGTTTCCCGGTGTCCCAGGGCATCTTGCCAAGGCGATACCCGACTTTGAAGTAGATCGCCCGAATGAGCGCCGACATCGCGGTCAGCTCGGGTTTGCCGCCGTCTTGCGCTCCAGGATGCGGCGGTGCAGGTTGTTGACGATGAGCCCGGTCAGCCGCTCGTCATGGATGAAGAGGCGCTGGCCGATCGGGTAGGGGTCCTGCCGCGTCACCGGGATCGGCCCTTTGAGGATCTCCTCCGGCCCGACCCCGCGCTCGACAAAGCCTTCGACAAAGCCGACCCAGTTCTCGACGATCTGCGCCTGTTCCTTGAGGTAGGCCTTGCCGCACGGCTCGCCGTGGCCGGGGACAATCGTCTCGACATCGAGCGCGGCGATGCGGTCGAGCGCGGCGAGCCACTCCCAGGGATCGCATTCCTGCATCCAGGTCCGGCATTTGTGGAACACATTGTCGCCGGTGAAGACGATGCCCTCTTCAGGCACATGGACCGAAGTCTGCGGCGCGGTGTGGCCCGGCATGTGGATGATGTTGAACGTGTGGTCGCCGACATGGAGGGTCAGCGTGTCGTCGAAGGTCAGCGTCGGCGGGTTCGACGGCGGGTAATCCGGGTGGCCGACCAGCCAGACGCTGTCGGGGTCGGTCTGCTTGAAGCGTTCGCGCTTGTCGTCGATGCTGCCGAAGGCGTTGAGGTAGCGCTCGAAGCATTCCTGCAGCTTGACCTGGCCGACGACGGTCGTCCTGGTGAAATAGGCGTTGCCCGAGATGTGGTCGCCGTGCGGCTCGGTGTTGATCAGGTAGCGGATCGGCGCCTTCTCTTCGAGCATCTCGCGCCAGCGCACGGCGTCGATCGGCTGCTGCGGCGAGTCGATCATCACATAGCCGTCGCTGGTTTCGACAAAGCCGGGATTGCAGCCGGCGAAATAGATCTCGGTAAAGCTGTTGCGTCCGATCCTGCGCATGACCTCCCTCCGTTCGTTGCGCCGGCATGCGGCGCCGCGGCTCAGTTCCGCGGCGCGTGCTTGCTGAGGATGCGCTGCAGCGTGCGGCGGTGCATCTTGAGGCGCCGCGCGGTTTCCGAGACGTTGCGCTCGCACAATTCGAAGATCCGTTGGATGTGCTCCCAGCGCACCCGGTCGGCCGACATCGGGTCCTCGGGCGGCTCGGGCGTCTCGCCTTCGCGGGCGAGGAGCGCGCGCTCGACCGCGTCGGCATCGGCCGGCTTCGGCAGGTAATCGAGCGCCCCGGCCTTCACCGCGGCGACCGCCGTCGCGATGTTGCCGTAACCGGTGAGGACGACGATGCGGGCGCCCGGCCGCGCCGAGCGCAATGCGGCGACGACATCGAGCCCGCTGCCGTCGCCGAGCCGCAGATCGACGACGGCAAAGGCCGGCGGGTGCGCGCTCGCCGCAGCGACGCCGGAGGCAACCCCGTCGGCGGTCGCGACGACAAACCCGCGCCGCTCCATCGCTCGCGCGAGGCGTTGGCAGAGCGGCGCATCGTCGTCGACGATCAACAACGTGCGCTCGGATTCGGGCAGGCCCTGCAAAGGCGGGGCCTCGGCCTCCGGACCTGGGGCCCGATGGGGTCGATCGATCGAATTCATGCCGGTGGCCTCTTCTGTCCGTGCGGTGCCCGTCTCAC
This sequence comes from Allostellaceae bacterium, assembly GCA_036000945.1. Taxonomy (GTDB): domain Bacteria; phylum Pseudomonadota; class Alphaproteobacteria; order ATCC43930; family CGMCC-115725; genus DATARH01. Next base: position 5,004 of record DASYUS010000405.1, on the reverse strand, counting down.
CCGACCGCCGCCGCTGCGGCATCGGGTCGCGCCCCAGCCTCCAGATTGGCACGCTTCCAGGAAATGACAACATGGGCGCCGCCTTCGACCAGATTGCTGAAGCTCAATTCGGCGCCACTGCGCTCCAACAGGCTTTGCGCGATGAAGATGCCGAGCCCCATGTGGTTGGCGGCGCCGGTGCGGGTCGAGAGATACGGCTCGCCGAGCCGGCCCAGCAGATGCGCGGGGAAGCCCGGTCCATCATCGGCAATCTCGACGATGACGATCGTCTTGTCCCAATGCGTCGTGACGCTGACCTCGCGGCGGGCGAATTGCACGGCGTTCTGGATGAGGTTGTTGAGCCCGTGCATGATCTCCGGGCTGCGGCGGACCAGCGGCTCGGCGCCGGCGGGCTCGCCGGTCGTCGCGAAAATCAGCCGGACGCGCTTGTCGTGGTAGAGCGCGCCGGCGGCTTCGACCAGCGCCGAGACCGGCAGCCTCGTATAGGGCGAGGCGCCCTCCTCGTCCGGGCGATGGGCGAGCTGGGCGAGGATGTGGCGGCAGCGGTCGGACTGGCTCAAGAGCAGCTGCGCGTCATCGCGGTGCGGCGAGCCGGCGGGGAGGTCACGCACCAGCTCGCGGGCGACGACGGCGATCGTCGCCAGCGGGCTGCCGAGTTCGTGCGCCGCCGCCGCTGCCAATGCCCCGACCGCCGAGACGCGCTGTTCGCGCGCCAGCGCCAGCTGCGTCGCCGCCACCGCATCGCGCAGCCGCCGCGCTTCCTCGGCGACGCTCCAGATATAGCCGGCGATAAACACGGTGGCGATCGCCAGCGCCGTCCACAGCCCGAGCACCAGTTCGAACGGGAACACCATCGCCTCGCCGCGCCACGGCAGCGGCCCGTGCCACAGCGCCAACAGCGTAATGACGGCTACCGCAAACAGCGCCAGCGCGATCACCGGCCGCAGCGACAGCACGGTCGCGGCGACGGTCACCGGCGCCAGGATCAGGATCGAAAACGGGTTCTGCAGCCCGCCAGTGAGGTAAAGCAGGATCCCGAGCTGCAGCAGGTCGTACCCAAGGAAGACAGCCGCCTCGCGCTCCCCGAGCCGGATCGCCGCCCGGCGATAGAAGGTGATGAACAGGTTGAGCGCCACCGAGCAGCCGACCACCGCGAAGGCCGGCACCAGCGGCACGTGGAAATCGAAGGCGTAATGCACGACGAGCAGGGTCACCGCCTGCCCGGCGATCGCCACCCAGCGGATCAGCACCAAGCGGCGCAGGCTGATCCGGTCGAAGGCGGCGCGCGGCTCCGGCGCCGCGGTCAATTCGGCGATGCTCACGGGAGCGTTCTCCCTGGCTGATCCACCCGTCATGGGCCATATAGGGGCGATGCCCGGGCCGGTGATCCTCGTCGAAAATCTCGTCAAATGCTACGGCCAGACGGTTGCCGTCGGCGGCATCGGCTTTGCCGTCGAGCGCGGCGTCACCGCGGCGCTGCTCGGCGGCAACGGCGCCGGCAAGACCACGACGCTGTCGATCCTCCTCGGCCTCCTCTTGCCGACATCCGGCAGCGTCCATGTCTTCGGCGAAGACGTGCTCCGCCATCGCTACCGCGTCTTGCCGCGGATCAATTTCTCCTCGCCCTATGTCGACCTGCCGCACCGGCTGACGGTGCGGCAGAACCTGGCGATCTATGCCCGGCTCTACGGCGTCGCCCGGCGCGCCGAACGGATCGAGCGCCTCGCGCGCGACCTGCAGATCGAACCGCTGCTCGACCGCCCGGCCGGCAAGCTGTCGTCCGGCCAGAAGACCCGCGTGGCGCTCGCCAAGGCGCTCTTGAACGAGCCCGAGCTGTTGCTGCTCGACGAGCCGACCGCCTCGCTCGACCCCGATACCGGCGACTGGGTGCGCGGCTATCTCGAAGCGTACCGCGCCCGCACCGGCGCGACGATCCTTCTCGCCTCGCACAACATGGCCGAGGTCGAGCGGCTGTGCTCCGAGGTCATGATGATGAAGGAGGGCCTGATCGTCGACCGCGGCAGCCCCGACGCGCTGATCGATCGCTACGGCCGCACCAACCTCGAAGAGGTGTTTCTCCATATCGCGCGCGCCGAGCGGGTGCTGGAGCCGGCGCAATGAGAGCGGCCGCCGAAGCCCCTCTCCCCCCTTTTGGGGCGCTTTACACGACAGATGACCGTCATTCCGGGGCCGCCCGCAGGGCGGAACCCGGAACCCATGAACACCGGCCTCTGGAATATGGATTCCGGGTTCGCCGCGCTGCGGCGCCCCGGAATGACACGTTGTCGTGGACAGCTGTCAGGGCGCGGAGAGGGAAGCAGAGGGGGCAAGCGCAATGACCGGCCCGGCAATGCGCCGCTTCGGCGAGGCCGCGTTCTCGCCGGCGCGGGTGTGGGCGATGCTGCTGCGCTACCTATACATCCTCAGGAGCTCGTGGCCGCGCACGCTCGAGCTCTTGTATTGGCCGACCCTGCAGATGCTGATCTGGGGGTTCATGAGCCAGTTCCTGCGCGACAACAGCTCCTACATCGCGCAGGCCTTCGGCGTGCTGCTCGCCGCGGTGATGCTGTGGGATCTCCTCTTCCGCAGCCAGCTCGGCCTGTCGATCTCGTTTCTCGAAGAGATGTGGGCGCGCAACCTCGGCCAGCTCTTCGTCACCCCGCTGCGCCCCTATGAATGGCTCATTTCGCTCTTGGCAATGAGCGTCATCCGGGTGACGATCGGCATCGTCCCGGCGATGCTGCTGGCGATCCCGCTCTACCAGTATTCGATCTTCGACATGGGCTTGCCGCTCGTCGCCTTTCTCGTCGTGCTGATGGCGATGGGCTGGGCCCTAGGCCTTGCGATCTGCGGCGGCATCTTGCGCCACGGCATGGGCGCCGAAAGCCTCGCCTGGACCGTCATCTTCGCGCTGGCGCCCTTATCCTGCGTCTACTATCCGGTGACGACATTGCCCGCCTGGCTGCAGCCCTTCGCCTGGGCCATCCCCTCGACCTATGTCTTCGAAGGCATGCGCGCCGTGATGTTCGAGCACGCCTTCCGCACCGACTATTTCCTCAGCGCCCTCGCCCTCGACCTCGTCTACCTGGCGCTCGGCGCCATCATCTTCTTCATCGCCTTCCGCGACGCCCGCCGCCGCGGCGCCCTCTTGCAGATGGGGGAGTAAAAATGAACGTCTCACCGCAGAGACCGCGAAGGATACGCGGGGAACGCGAAAGCACCGTACCCTTCGCGTCCTCCGCCTATCCTTTGTGTCCTTTGCGTTAACGCGTTGATTTTTACGCCGGTCCACTGACGCCGGCTTCGCCAAACGTCGCCATGCCCGAATGGCAGGCGGCGGCGGCTTTCAGGATCGAGAGGGCGAGCGTCGCCCCGGAGGCTTCGCCGAGGCGCATGCCGAGGTCGAGCAGCGGGCGCTGGCCGAGGCGGTCGAGGAGGCGGCGGTGGCCCGGCTCGGCCGAGACGTGGCCGGCGACGCAGTGGTCGAGGGCGCGCGGGTCGACGGCGTAGAGCACCGCGGCGGCCGCGGCCGAGCAGAACCCGTCGAGGACGACCGGGACGCGCCCCATCCGCGCCGCCAGGATCGCCCCGGCCATCGCTGCGAATTCGAGCCCGCCGAGGCGGCGCAGCACGTCAAACGGGTCGCCCGCCTCCGGCCTGTGGCGCGCGACGGCGGCAGCGACGATTTGGCGCTTGTGGTCGAGCGCGGTGCCGGCGACACCGGTGCCGGGGCCGGTCCAGTCTTCCGCCTCGCCGCCGAAGAGGGCGAGACACAAGGCGGCGGCAATCGTCGTGTTGGCGATCCCCATCTCGCCGACCGCCAGCGCGTCGATCCCCGGCTCGACCGCCATCATCCCGTAGGCGATGGCGCGGGCGCATTCCGCCTCGCTCATCGCCGGCCCCAGGACGATGTCGCCGGTCGGCTCGTCGAGGTTCATCTCGTAGACCCGCAGATCGGCGTCGACCGCCCGGCACAGCTGGTTGACCGCTGCCCCGCCGGCGATGAAGTTCTGCACCATCTGCGCCGTCACCGAAGCCGGATAGGCCGAGACGCCGCGTGCGGCGACGCCATGATTGCCGGCAAAGACGACGGTGCGCGGACGCTCGACGCGCGGCGGGTGGCGGGCCTGCCAGGTGGCGAGCCAGGCCGCGAGCTCCTCGAGCCGGCCGAGCGCTCCGGCCGGCTTTGTCAGCTGCGCGTCGCGCGTCGCCGCAGCGCTGCCGGCGTCGAGATCGGGCCCCGGCAGATGGGCGATGAGCGCGCGGATTTCGTCGAGATCGGCGGCGGGCCCCGGCATCGCGTCAGGCGGCCGGCCGGGCGTGGTGATCGGCCAGCACCTGGGCGATTACCTGCGTCACCCGCCGCCCGGTCGGGATGTGGAGAAATTCGTTGGGACCGTGCGCGTTGGCGTGCGGCCCGAGGACGCCGGTCACCACGAATTGCGCCGCGGGGAAACGCTCCCCGAGCATCGCCATGAACGGGATCGAGCCACCCTCACCCATATAGGCCGGTGGCGCGCCGAACGCCGCCGCCGAGGCGCGCTCTAGTGAGGCCGCCAGCCACGGCGCCAGCGCCGGCGCGTTCCACCCGGCCGAGGCGGCCTGCGGCGCAAAGGCAACGCGCGCCCCCGACGGCGGATCGCGCTCCAAGAGCGTCCGCATCGTCTTGCCGGCAGTTTCGGCATCGACGGTCGGCGGCAGGCGCAGGCTGAGCTTCGCCGTGGTGTACGGCAAGAGCACGTTGCCGGCATCGGCCGGGTTCGGCAGTCCGTCGATGCCGATAATCGCAAGTTGCGGCCGCCAGGTGCGGTTCAGCACGAGCTCGGTCAGGTCGTCCGACATCGGCCGCGTGCCCGGCGCGAACGGGTATTCGGTGAAGACCTCGTCGCCAAGCGCCGCGGCGGCGGCACGGGCCTGCGCAACCCGCTCCGGCGGGACCTGCCCATAAAACTCGGACGGCCGGATCGCGCCGGTCGCCTCGTCTTCGAGCCGCGACAGCAGCTG
>DASYUS010000404.1:0-1508 GCA_036000945.1 Allostellaceae bacterium | reverse complement strand
GGAATGACCGCCGTCACCCGCCGCGCCGAGCTGCGTTTCAGCGCATCGAGCGCGACCAGCAGCTCCATCAGATGGTCGTTCGCCGGATAGGAGGTCGATTGGATGACGAAAACATCCTCGCCGCGCACGTTCTCGTGGATCTCGACAAACACCTCCATGTCGGAAAACCGCCGCACGCTGGCGCGGGTGAGCGGCAGACCGAGATAGGCGGAGATCGCCTCGGCGAGCGGCCGATTGCTGTTGCAAGTCAGGATTTTCATCAGCCGGCTTGTACGGCGGCGCCGGCGGGTCCGGTCCCGCGGCTTCACGCGCCACGCGGTTGTAACAAACCCGCGCCGCCGACGCAATCCGCGCCGCTCCCTGCTACAACGGCGGCGCCATCACCCCTGGAGCCCAGTGCCGATGAGCTTTCCCACCCCGTTCCAGCGTTTCGAGGGCGAGGTGCTGCCCGAGTGGATCGACTACAACGGGCACATGAACCTCGCCTATTACACCGTGCTGTTTGACTACGCGACGGACCTGCTGTTCGACGAGCTCGGACTCGGCCTCGATTATCGCCGCGACACCCAGCAGGGTACGTTCGTCGCCGAGACCCACAACCGCTATGAGCGCGAGCTCCTCGTCGGGGCGCGGGTGCGGGTGGCGACGCAAATCATTGCCAGCGACGACAAGCGGCTCTATCTGGCGCACGAGATGTTCGCGCTTGCCGGCGGCGAGCGCGCCGCGACGCAGGAGCTGATGTTCCTCCACGTCGATCTCGCCGCCCGCCGGGTGAGCCCGTTTCCGCCCGATCTGCGCCGGCGCGTCGATGCCGCGGCGGCGGCGCATGCCGTGCTGCCGCGGCCCGACTGGGTCGGCCGCCGCATCGCGATGCCGCAGCGCGAGTAGGCGTCGCTTTCCTTGATTCGCCGGGGTCTTGCGGTTTAATGACGGCGATGGACCGACGGCTTTTCCTTGCCCTCGCCGGCGGGTTGCTGGCGAGCCCCAGGACAACGCGCGCCTGGCCGGCGGCGCCGCCGCTGCATCGCCTGCGCCTCTTCAATGTCCATACCGGCGAGAGCTTCGACGGGCCATATCGCGACGCCCTCGGGCCGATCGCGTTGGCGATGGACGAGCTGTCATTTCTGCTGCGCGACCATCATTCCGGCGCCAGGATCGCGATCGACATCGCCGTCATCGATTTTCTCGTCGCGGTGATGGATGCGGTCGGCGCCACCAGGGCGACGGTGCTCTCGGCCTACCGCACGCGCGAGACCAACGCAGCGCTGGCGCGCACCACCTTCGGCGTCGCCGACAACAGCCAGCACATCTACGGTCGCGCGCTCGACATCCGGCTCGACACGCGGATCGAGGAGGCGATGCAGGCGGCGCGGGCGATGCAGCGCGGCGGCGTCGGCTGGTATCCGCGTTCGGGGTTTTTTCACCTCGATTCGGGGCCGGTGCGCAACTGGACGCTCGACGGCGGCGGGTTCGACCATCTGCTGAGCCGCCTGCAACAGCTGGTCGCG
>DASYUS010000403.1:0-1783 GCA_036000945.1 Allostellaceae bacterium | reverse complement strand
TGGCGATCGCCCGCGCCCTCGTCATGCGGCCGCGGCTCTTGATCCTCGACGAGCCGACCGAAGGCATCCAGCCCTCGATCATCAAGGAGATCGGGCGCGTCATCGAACGGCTCGCCGAGCGCGGCGACATGGCGATCCTGCTGGTCGAGCAATATTTCGAATTCGCCCGCGATCTCGCCGCCGCCTATGTCGTCATGCAGCGCGGCGAGGTCGTGCTCAGCGGCCGCCAGAGCGACATGGATGAAACCGCGGTGCGCTCCTACCTCACGGTTTAAACCCATCGGATTGGGTGTTGATCCAAATCAAAGAAATCGCGGCGCACCCCCTTTACCGTTTCCGACATCAACCCGATGGAGGAGACGATGCCCGTCGAGGATATCGTGGTCTTGGGGTTCATCATCACCGCGTTCGTGGTCTTCAGCGCGACCTTGGCGTGGGCGTCGTGGCGCGAGCGAAAGCCTGCAGACGGCAGGCAGCGGGCGCACCGGGCGCCGATCAACGCGCGGCACGCATAAAACCGGTTCGAGCGAGACCCTGCCGTCGGGTATGGTCCGTGCGGTCGGTCGATCGCGCGACCGCCGGACGGGGGGCGCTTGGAGCGGGCTCGCAATGGATGATGCACAGCAAGGCGTCATTGCGTTTCTGCGGGACCCCGCCTCTTACCCGCCTGGCAGCGGGCCAATCGAGGTCATCGAGACGCACGCCTCGCTGGTGTTTCTCGCCGGCAACTATGCCTACAAGCTGAAGCGCGCGGTCAAATACCCCTATCTCGATTTTTCCACCGCTGCGCTGCGCCAGGCCGCCGGTGCGGCCGAGCTGAGGCTCAACCGCCGCACCGCGCCACAGCTCTACCTCGAAGTCAGGGCGGTCAGCCGGAAGCCGGACGGGAGCCTTGCCTGGGGCCGCCCGGAAGGCGGCGGTGATCCGGTCGACTTCGTCGTCGTGATGCGCCGGTTCGAACAGTCCGACCTGCTGGAGAAGGTGGCACAGGCGGGTGCGTTGTCGCCGTCGCTGCTCTACGCACTGACCACCCACATCGCCAGCTTCCACGCAAAGGCCGAACGACGTCCCGAACGCGGCGGCGCGGCTGCGATGGCCGAGCTGGTCAGCACGAACATCGCTTGCCTGCGCGATTGTCGATCGGCCGGTTTCGCTGCTGCGCAGATCGACCGCATCGCTGACGGCATGCGCGCCGAGTTGGCGCGCCTCGGGGGCCTCATCGACGAGCGGCGTGCGGCCGGCGAGGTGCGTCGCGTCCACGGTGACTTACACCTTCGCAACATCTGCCTGGTTGACGGCAAGCCGGTGCTGTTCGACTGCATCGAATTTTCCGAGGATATTGCCACCGTCGACGTGCTCTACGACCTCGCCTTCCTGCTGATGGACCTCGAGCATCGTGGCGAGCGCGGTGGCGCCAATCTGGTGTTCAACCGCTATCTCGACCTGACCGAGGAGGATGACGGCATCGCCCTGATGCCGCTGTTTCTGTCGCTGCGGGCGGTGATTCGGGCGCATGTCACCGCAACCATGGCGGAGCACGGCTGGGGCGCCGGCGATCCAGCAGCGGCCTTCGCCGAGGCCCGGCGCTATCTCGACGATGCGATGGCGGCACTGGCACCTCGGCCGCCGCGCCTCGTCGCGATCGGCGGCCTCAGCGGCAGCGGCAAGTCGAGCCTTGCTGCCGGGCTCGCGGCCGAACTCGGCCGGCGGCCCGGCGCGCGCGTGCTGCGCAGCGACGTGCTGCGCAAGCTGCGGCTCGGCGCCGAGCCGGAAAGCCCCTTGC
>DASYUS010000402.1:0-3893 GCA_036000945.1 Allostellaceae bacterium | reverse complement strand
TGCTGAGGGCGATCCCGGAGAGCAGCGCATCGAGCCAGGAGCCGCGCAGCACCCCATAGAGCACGGTCGCCAAAGCGCTTGTAGCGAGGCTGAGGATCGCAAAACGCAGCACCAGCCGCCGGGTCTGCAACCGTAGCCGCGGCGGCTCGGTTTCGAGCCGGGCGATGGCGAGGCCGATCTTGCCGATCTCGCTGCGCTGCCCGGTCGCCGTCACCCGGGCCAGCCCCCGGCCGCGTACGATGAGGCTGCCCGAGAAGACGTGGGGCAGATCCTCGCCGCCGGGCCGCGCCGGCGCGGCAGCCGACGCGCCCGGCGCCGACGCCAACTTGCCGACGGGCACCGATTCGCCGGTCAGCAGCGACTCGTCGGCGCGCAGGTCATGCCCCGACAGCAGCACGGCGTCGGCCGGCACACGGTCGCCCTCGGCGAGCACGACGATATCGCCGCGCACCACCTCGCGGCCGGGGATGCGCCGCTCGACCCCATCGCGGATCACCAGAGCGCGCGGGCTGGTCAGATCGCGCAGGCTCTCCAGAATCCGCTCGGTGCGGGTTTCCTGGATCAGCGCGATCGACACCGAGGAGGTGGCAAACGCGACGAGGACTACCGCTTCCGTGAGATCGCCGAGCGCGAGATAAACCGCCGCAGCCCCGAGCAGCAGCGCGAACATCGGCTCGCCGATGATCCCGATCAAAATCCGCAGCAGCGTGCGCCGGTTACCTGCCGGCAGCTCGTTGTAGCCTTCGTCGCGCAGGCGGGCCGCCGCTTCCTGCCCGCCAAGACCGGTCAATCGAGCGGCTGCAACATCCATCCCGGGTAAACCCTGCCGAATCGGGTGTTGCAGCATCGTGCGAATGCGGCAACCGAAAATTGATCCGGATCAAAGCGATCGCAGCGCATGAGGCTAATTTGCGTTGACAGGCGTTAACCTGGCAAACGCAGGAGACTGGCGATGAACGTTGCCGATGTGATGACCCGCCCGGTGATCAGCGTGACGCCGGAAACGCCGATTGCCGAGGTCGCGCAGCTCATGCTGCAACACCGCATCAGCGGGTTGCCGGTCGTCGACTCGAGCGGCGCGGTGGTCGGTGTCGTGACCGAGGGCGATCTGCTGCGCCGGGCCGAGACCGGGACGGAGCGCCGCCGTGCGCGCTGGGTCGAGTTTCTGATCTCGCCGGGGCGCCTGGCACGCGACTACGCTAATGCCAATGCCTGCAAGGCGGGCGAGGTGATGACCGAGGATGTCGCCGCGGTGCAGCCCGGGGATCCGCTCGCCGACGTCGTCGCGTTGATGGAGCGGCGCCATATCAAGCGCGTGCCGGTGATCGACGACGGGCGGCTGGTCGGCATCGTCAGCCGCGCCAACCTGGTGCGGGCACTGGTCGACAATTTGCCAAAGCCGGCGGAAGCCGGGGTGGCGAGTGACGCCGAAATTCACGAGCGCATCCTGGCCGAGATAGCACGCCAGCCCTGGGGGCCGCGCGCCAGCGTCGATGTCCGAGTCAAAGGGGGGATCGTCGAGCTTTACGGCAGCATCACCGACGACCGCGAACGCACCGCACTGCAGGTCGTCGCCGAGAACATCCCCGGCGTCAAAGCAGTGCATGACAACCTCGTGTGGGTCGAGCCGATATCCGGCCTCGTCATCCCGACCCCGGGTTCCGAGCCTCCGGCTCGCGATGAAAAGTGAGACCAGACAGATGACAACTCGCCAACGCCACCTGCCCGACGCCGACGCCATTGCCGACCGGATCAGCGCGATCGAGGGCGGCAGCACCAGCTTCGAACTGTTGAGCCGCAGCGTTTCGCGGCGGCGCGAGGCCGCACCGCTCTGCGCGCTGGTTCGCAGCATCGAGAGCCGGCGCGTCTACCTGCTCGTCCACGAGAGCGAACCCGCTTCGGGCTGGCAACCGCCGTGCGAGATCATCGGGTTCGACGGGCTGCGCGGGCAGCTGCGCATGCGGCGCCCTGCGGCCAAGGGCAAGGGCAAGACCGCGGGCAAGGCTCGCCGGAGCGCCTGAGCCCTGGCGGCAGCACAGCAGTCCCCCACCGGGACTCAGTGCGCGATCAGGACCGCCAGCGGGGCGTCGTCCAGCACGCTCTGGGTGAAGCCGCCGAACACCCATTCCCGCAGCCGGGTGTGGCCGTAGCCGCCCATGACGAGGAGGTCGGCCCGCTCGCGTGCGCCGGCCAGCAGCGTCGCCGCGGCGCCCTCCGGGCCCGGCTTCAGCTGCTCGGTTCGCGCCGAGAGGCCGTGCCACAGGAGGTTGCGCACCAGCGGCGCCGCAGCGTCGCCCGCACCCGCCTCTTCGTCCACCGTGATGACGACGACTTCCTTCGCCCGCGCGAGAAACGGCATGGCAAGCGCGACCGCGCGCGCTGCTTGCGGCGTCGGTTTCCAGGCGATGGCGATCCGTGCGAAACTTGCCGGCATCGGCGCGGCCGCCGGGATCACGAGCGGCCTGCCGGTTTCGAGCAACACCGCCTCGAGGGTCGTGCGCGCCAGCACCGCCTCGCCGGTCGCGCGGGGCGCCACGATCAGGTCGGCCGCGACGCCGTAGGCCGCCATCCAGCGCGGCTCGTCGCCAGTCTCGACATGCCATTCGGCCGACGCCGCGGCCGCGCCACTGCCGGGGGGCGCACTGATCTCGGCGAGCTTCGCACCGCGGCAGAATCGGGTGAAGATGTCCCGCGCCTTGGCCTCGCGCCCGCTGGCATCTTGTTCCAGCTGCTCGATCAGCCCCGCCGCCGCTGCGCCGCTGCCAGCGTCGGTCATCATCGCTACGGCGGCGCTGACCGCGTCGACCCGGACATGCAGCACGTCGAGATGGGCGGCAAAGTGCTGGGCGATCGCCAGTGCTGCGGCAAAGGTCGCGGCATCGCCGTCGTCGCCGCTCGCGGCAACCAGGATCGTCTTGATCATCGGGCCTCTCCTCCGCACCAATGAGGCGGCAGCTCGGGATGCTCGCTCGGTCAGCCCCGCAAATCGAGCGCGCCGCGGATCATCTCGACCAGCCGCGCTGCGCGGAACGGCTTCTCTAGGATCGCTCGGACACCAAGCTCGCGGGCGCGCTCGGCAGTCCCGGCATCGAGCCGCCCGGTGACCAGGATGGCGGGGAGGTCGGCGTGTTCGCGATCGAGGGCGGCAAGCACGTCGAACCCGTTCATCCCGGGCATGTGTTGATCAACGATTAGGCACTTTGCTCTGTTCCGCCGGGCATCCCCGAGGAATTGCGCACCCGAGGCGTAGGGAAAGACCGCAAAGCCTTGGGTCTCAAGCAGAACGGTCATCGACTGGCAGACCAGATCGTCGTCATCGACAACGCAAACCGTTGCTCGCCCGTCGATATCGTCCTTGGTTGTCGCCGCCGCCGGCGGCGCCTGGTGTGCTGCCACCGGTGTCGCCTCGCGGAGCGCAGCGGTCGCGTTGCCGGTCATGACGCTTTCGCTCAGCCTTCGCCGATCGCGGCTAGGGCGGCGCGGTCGCGCAGTTCGATGCGATGCGGCGTCGGGATGCCGATTGCGCCGCTGCGCCGGAACCCTGACATGACGCGGCAGACTGTCTCGATCGTCAGGCCTAGATAGTCCGCGATGTCGTTGCGCGACATCGGCAGGTCGAGGGCGCGCCTCGCGTCGCGCCGGTCGAACATGTCCAGGATGAAGGTCGCGACCCGCTCCGGCGCGCTCATCCGCCCCAGCATCAGCATGCGGATCTGCGCGTTGGCGAGGTCGTGCAGCGTCATGTCGCGCAGGCCCCGCGCCAGATTCGGGTTCTCGTCGATCAGCCGCTCGGTGGCGCGTCGGGGGTAGCGCATGACGATGACGTCGCCCACCGCCTCGGCCGCAAACAGCCGTTCGGCCATGTTGTCGAGGCCGAAGCAATCGCCGCCGAA
>DASYUS010000401.1:0-3151 GCA_036000945.1 Allostellaceae bacterium | reverse complement strand
GGAGCGCGGCGGCAACCGGCGTTACGGCATGCCCTACCCCGAGGTGATCGCGCGTTTCGGCCGCTTCCCGCACCGCAACGCCATCCTCGGGCGAGAGTCGACGCCGGAGGAAATTGCCTTTCTCGAAGAACTGGAACGGCGCCGCAAGGCCGAAGCCGCCGACCCGTCCTGAACCGCGCCAGGAGCAACACCATGCCGATCACCGACATCGCCGTCAGCGAGACCTTCGATTTTGCCGCCGGCCACGAGTTCGGCACGACTGGAGCATACGTCTGCATCAAGGGTGTGGCGCGCGGCACCCTCGATCCGAACGCGCCGGGGAACGCCGGCATCGTCGATCTCGACAAGGCGCCGCGCAACGCTCGCGGCCTCGTCGAATACGCGACCGATTTCGACATATTGCGGCCGAAGGATCCGGCGCGCGGCAGCGGGATCCTTGTCTACGACGTGCCCAATCGCGGCTCGAAACGCATTTTCAACCTGCTCGACGATTTCGTCGCCCGCGATCCGGCCCACAACAATGACCCGCGGAGCAAGGAGGATGCCGGGCTCGGCTTTTCCCTGGGGCGTGGCTACGCGCTGGTGTGGTCGGGGTGGGACCCCGGCGCGCCGCGGGCCAACGGCAATCTCGGCGGCGATTTTCCAGCGGTGCTCGACGGCGGGCGGCCGGTCACCGGCCGGATCCGCGACGAGTTTCATTTCGGCACGCGGGCGCCGGGCGACGGCAGTGTGCGGCGGCTCACCTACCCGGCGGCCTCGACCAACCAGCCTGGGGCGCGGCTCACGGTACGGGATCGCGAGGGCGACAGGCGCATCGAGATCCGCCGCAACGAATGGGAATTCATCGACGGCAGGTCGATCCGCCTCTTGCCGGAGGGCCGAAAATTCGCGCCGGTCAAGATCTACGAACTGTGGTACGAGGCGACCGGCGCGAAGGTGCTCGGCATCGGCTATGCCAGCGTGCGCGACCTCGTGTCGTTCCTGCGCTACGGCGGAGGCGCCACAAACCCGCTGACGCCGGCGGCTGGCGAAATCCGCCATGCGCTGGCCTTCGGCGTGTCGCAGAGCGGCCGCTTTTTGCGCCATTTCCTCGAACTCGGGATGAACGCCGACGCAGCCGGAAGGCGGGTGTTCGACGGTGTCTTCAGCCATGTCGCCGGCGCGGGCAAGGTCTTCGCCAACCATCGCTTCGGCATGCCCGGCCGCACCGCGACCCAGCACGAGGACCGGCTCTATCCGGAAAACTGGTTCCCGTTCGGCACGATGACGGCGACCGACCCGTTTTCGGGCAAATCCGGCGCCCTCCTGACAGGCGACGCCACCGATCCCAAGATCATCGAGACCAACACCTCGACCGAATATTGGCAGAAGGGCGCCTCGCTGGTTCACACCGACCTGGCGAGCGGAGCCGACGCCGCGCTGCCGGCCAACGCCCGCGCCTATCTGATCGCCGGAACGCAGCACGGCGGGCGGCCCGGTGCGGCATCCGACGCCGGCCCCTGCGTCAACCCGCGCAACCCGCACAGCGCGACGCCGGCGCTGCGCGCCCTCTTTGTCGCGCTCGAAGAATGGGTGACGCAGGGGACCCCGCCGCCGCCGAGCCGGGTGCCGACGCTCGCTGCCGGCACCGCGGTCGCTGCCGAGAGCGTGCGGATGCCGCGAGTCCCCGGTTTCGCCCACGCGCCGGGCGGCAACCCGATCTTCCCGCCGATCGATTGGGTCGACCCACCGGAGGATGGGCCGGCGCGGTTGTACCCCACGCATGTCTCGGCGGTCGACCGTGACGGCAACGAGGTGGCCGGCATCAGGCTGCCGTCGATCGCGGTGCCGCTCGGCACCTACACCGGGTGGAACGTCTACCGAGCGTAGCCCGATGCGCTGGCCGACCGCGACGGCTCGCTGATCCCGTTCGCGCGCACCAGCGCCGAGCGCGAGGCCGCCGACGACCCGCGCCCCTCGCTCGAAGAACGCTACGGGACGCGCGCGGCCTATGTCGCGAAGGTCGAGGCCGCCGCCGCCGCGCTCATCGCCGAGCGGTTGCTGCTGCCGGCCGACGCCGCGGAATTTATCGCGGAAGCCAGGAAATGCGACCGGTTCCAACTCGCGAAAGCGTGACTTCACCGCCGCCCGCCGCATGCCCACATCGAATGCGGTAAGCGAAGAGGCAACACCATGCTGATCCGGAAGAGGCGCGGCTGGGAGCTGGCGGACAGCGCGGCGACCGACGAGGCGGTGTTCCGCGATCGCCGCCGGCTGCTGCAGGGCCTGGCGGCGGGGCCGATCCTCGCTGCCGGTTTCGGCCGGCTCGCGCCGGCGCTGGCGGAAGAGGCCGATCCGACGGCCGGGCTCTACCCGGCCAGCCGCAACGAGAAATACAAGCTCGACCGGCCGGTGACCGACGAGAAATATCCGACGACCTACAATAATTTCTACGAATTCGGCATGGACAAGTCGATCTGGCGCGCCGCGCAGGCACTCAAGGTGCGGCCATGGACCGTCAAGATCGACGGCATGGTCGAAAAGCCGATGACGATCGACATCGACGACCTGCTGAAGAAGGTGAGCCTCGAAGAGCGGCTCTACCGCCATCGCTGCGTCGAGGCCTGGTCGTTTACCGTGCCGTGGAGCGGGTTTCCGCTGGCCGCGCTGGTCGATCTCGCCCGGCCGCTCGGTTCGGCGAAATACCTGAAGATGGAAACCTTCATGGACCCGGCGACGGCGCCCGAGCAGAAGAAATTCTTCTATCCGTGGCCCTATACCGAGGGTCTGACGATCGCCGAGGCGAGGAACGAGCTGGCGTTTCTGGTGACCGGCATGTACGGCAAGCCGGTGCCGAAGCAGGACGGCGCGCCCTTGCGGCTGGCGGTGCCGTGGAAATACGGGTTCAAATCGGTGAAGTCTATCGTCCGTTTCGAATTCACCGACAAGCGGCCGAAATCCTATTGGGAAGCCCTGCAGGCGAGCGAATACGGCTTCTGGGCCAACGTCAACCCGGCCGTGCCGCACCCGCGCTGGAGCCAGGCGAGCGAACGCGTCCTCGGCTCCGACGAGCGCATCCCGACGCAGATCTGGAACGGCTACGGCGAATTCGTCGCCGACCTGTACAAGGGGCTCGAAAAAGAGCGCCTGTTCGCCTGAGGGCCGCAGCCCC
>DASYUS010000400.1:0-5130 GCA_036000945.1 Allostellaceae bacterium | reverse complement strand
GGTGCTGGGGCGCGACCCCGGCATAGCGGAGGTCGAGCACCTCACCTTCGGCATAATGGCGGCCGAGCCGGTTCGGCTCGACAAGGACAAATCCGACGATCCGGCCGGCCTCATCGAGGGCGACCCGGGATTCGCCGGAGCGCGCGCAGGCGCGGGTGAGGGCGTAGAGCGCCTCTTCGCGCGCCAGGGTATCGACGAGGATCGGGATCTCGGGTGCGAGCTTCAGCAGCAGCACAAGGATCTCGGCGGCATCGTCGAGGCGGGCTTCGCGATAGGCGATCTCAGTCATGCGGTTGCCACGCGCTTCCGGTCATCGCCCCGCACCTTGCCAAACGGCGACCGGAACGTGAAGCTTTTGGGGCGCCACGACACCGTTGGGGAAATTGTTGTATGGGGCTGCCTCGCATCGGCACGGTCTCTGCCGTGTCCGTCGCCGAGATCGAGCGGCGCGCGGCGGCGCTCGACCTCGGGGCGCCGGTGTCGATTCGGGTCAACCCGCGGGCGCGCCGGCTGTTGCTGCGCATCGACGCCTCGGGCCGCCAGGTCGAGCTGGTGCTGCCCCGCGGCGTCCCGGCCGAGCACGGCCTTGCCTTTCTCGACGCGCAGCGCGGCTGGATCGCGGCCCGCCTCCTGGCCCTGCCGGCGCCGGTGCCGTTCGCTGAGGGCGCGATCGTGCCGGTTTTCGGGGTGCCGCACCGGATCAGCCGGGAGAGCAACCCGGCAGCGCCGCCGGTGGCGATCGGCGCCGGCGAGATCCGCGTCCGCGGCGCGCCCGAGCATATCGCCCGCCGGGTGCGCGACCACCTCGTCGCGCTCGCGCGCCGCGAGCTGAGCCACCGCGCCCGCCTTTGCGCGGCGCGGATCGGCAAGCCGGTCGCGCGGGTTGGGGTGCGCGACACGAGGAGCCGCTGGGGCAGCTGCTCGGCCAACGGCTCCCTGTCGTTCAGCTGGCGCCTCGTGCTGATGCCGGACGAGGTGATCGACTACATCGTCGCGCACGAGGTGGCCCATCTCGCCGAGATGAACCACGGGCCGCGCTTCTGGCGGCTGGTGCGGACGCTGACCCCCGATTGCGCGGCGCCGCGCGCCTGGCTGAAGCGGCACCGCACCGAGCTGTTGTCATACGGCTGAGCCTCACGATTGCGGGCGGATTTCCGGCGGCGAGTTGCGCATGAGCCACAGCAGCAGCAACAGGCCGGGCACCGCCATCGCCATGCTGAGGAGAAAGAACGGGACCCAGCCGAGGGTCTCGGCGAGATAGCCCCCTGACGCCGACAGGATGTTGACCCCGGTGGTCGCGAGCGAGGACAGCAGCGCATATTGCGTCGCGGTGAACGCGAGGTTGCACAGCCCCGACAGATAGGCCACGAAGGCAGCCGAGCCCATGCCGCTCGTCAGATTCTCGACTCCGATTGTCACGGCCAGCATCGCGACATCGTGGCCGGCCCACACCTGCATGACGTAGGTGACGTTCGACAGCAGCTGCAGCACCCCGCCAATCAGCAGCGCGCGAAACACCCCGAAGCGCAGCACCATGGCGCCGCCAATCGCCACCCCCACCAGCGTCGCGACCACGCCGTATACCTTGGCGACGGTGGCGATCTCGAGCTTCGAGAAGCCCAGCGCAAGGTAGAACGGTCCGGAAACCGACCCGGCAATCGCGTCGCCGACCTTGTAGAGTACGACGAACAGCAGGATCAGCACGGCTCCCGCCACGCCGCCCCGGCGGAACATGTCGACGAACGGCGCGACAACGGCGCGCGCGATCCAGGCGCGGGCCCGCGCCCCGGCGGTGGCTCCCGGCAACGGTTCCAGCGCACCGGTGGCGCTCGGCTCCGGGGTCAGCCAGACCGTCGCCATGCCGACCAGCATCAGCACCGCCATCAGCACGTAGGCGAACGTCCAGCCGCCAAAGCTCGCGGCGTAGAGCGCGCCGGCGCCTGAAGCGATCATCCCGAAGCGATAGCCCCATTGCGTCGCAGCAGCGCCGGCGCCCTGCTCTTCCGGGCGTAGCAGTTCGATACGATAGGCGTCGATCACGATGTCCTGGCTAGCCGACAGGAAGGCAACGACGATCGCCGCGATCGCGGTCGACCATGGGCTGGCGGTCGGGTCGGTGAAACCCAGCGCCAGGATGGCCAGCGCCAGTGCCAGCTGGATCGCCAGCGCCCAGCCTCGGCGCCGGCCGAGCCGCGCCGTGATGCCGGGCAGCGGCAGCCGGTCGATCAACGGCGACCACAGGAACTTGCAGCTATACGAGAAGCGCACCAGCGTGAAGAGGCCGATCGCGGTCAGCGACACGCCGAGATCGGCCAGCCGCAACGACAAGGTCGCGCCGGTCAGCGCCAGCGGCAGCCCGCTGGAAAATCCCATCAGGAGGATCGCGACGAGGCGCGGCCGCCGGTAGACGGCGAGCGCTTCCAGCCACCCGTTGCGGTCGATGTGATTGCGCCAACCCGGCGCCGCGCCGCTTTCTGCTGCCTTCATCGCGCCACGTTACCCGGGCCGGCGAAAATGGAAAGGCCGGCGCTGTCGGCTTGCTTGGCCCGGGCATATGGCCAAACCGCTATGCCGGGGCGCCGCCGAGCGGTTATCGTAGGGTGCGGCGCGGAGCCGGGAGAAAGAGCGAAACCGCGCCGCCGCAGCGCCGCCGCGATGCGCCGCAATGGGAGCACGGGATATGCCACGCAAGGCGCGAGCCACCGTCGCCGAGGCGGCCGGCGAGCGAGCGACGGGTCTGGTTGATCAGTTGGAAGCCCGAATCGCGGCGCTGACCGCCGAGCTGCGCAAGGCGGGCGAACAGCAGACGGCGAGCGCCGAGGCCCTGGCCCGCCGCGACGCGGAGTTGCAGCTCAGCGACGAGCGCTATGCGCTGGTGACCCAGGCGGTCGCCGAGGGCATCTACGACTGGGATATTATTCGCAACGCGCTATGGGTATCGCCGCGGTTGATCGAGATCTTCGGTTGGGACGGAGACGGGTCGCGGGTGACGAGGCGCCCGAGCCAGGATTGGAACGATCGCGTCCACCCGGACGATTTCCAGCTGTACCGGTCGGCGCTGCGGGCCGCGTTGAAGGGCGAAACGCCGCGGCTCTCTTGCGAGTATCGCATCCGCCTCGGCAACGGCGAATACCGCTGGGTCGAGGACCACGCCGTAGCGGTGCGCGACGAGACCGGCTGGGCGGTGCGGCTGGTCGGCGCGGTCAGCGACGTGACCGAGCGCAAAAACGGCGAACAGGCGCTCCGCGAAGCGCTCGATCAGCAGACGGCGACAACCGAAATCCTGCAGGTCATCAATTCCTCGCCCGGCAATCTCGCGCGGGTGTTCGATACGATGCTCGAAAAGGCGCTGCGTTTGTGCGAGGCGGCGTTCGGCAGCCTGCTGCGCTTCGATGGCGAGCACTTTCATCGCGCCGCGACGCGGAATTTCCCGCCGCCGCTCGCCGATCAGAACCGGCCGATCGCACCGTTCCCGGGCAGCGCGCTCAAGCGGCTGGTCGACGGCGAGCCGTTTGCCATGGTCGAGGACATTGCCGGCGACGAGGTCACCCGCTCGGGCAACCCGGGTCGCCTCGCGCTGGTAGAGGCGGGAGCGCGCACGATAATCTGGGTTGCGCTCCGCAAGGACGACACGTTGCTCGGCGCGTTTGTCGCCTACCGCCAGGAGCTTCGCCCCTTCACCGACAAGCAGATCGCGCTGTTGCAGAACTTCGCGGCGCAGGCGGTCATTGCGATGGAGAATGCGCGTCTCTTGGGCGAGCTGCGCCAGCGCACCGGCGACCTCGAAGAAGCGCTCGAATACCAGACCGCGACGAGCGACGTGCTCAAGGTCATCAGCCGTTCGACGTTCGATCTCGGCCCGGTGCTCGAATACGTCATCGAGACCGCGATCCGGCTGTGCCGGGCGCATATGGGCAGCATCTTCCGGCTGGAGGACGGGGTCTACCGGTGGGCGGTCGGCTACGGGCTCGACCCGGTCTATCGCGAGATCGAGGAACGCACGCCGATCGTTCCCGGCCCGGGCACGGTGGTCGGCCGCGTCGCCCTGGAGGGACGCGCCGTGCAGATCGCCGACGCCCTGGCCGATGCGGATTACGCCGCCAAGGACGATGCCAAGCTGACCTCGGCCCACACGATGCTCGGCGTGCCGCTGATGCGCGAGGGCGTGCCGGTCGGCGTCATCGCGATGGCGCGCGACCGCGTCGAACCGTTCAGCGACAAGGAAATCGCCCTCGTCACGACCTTCGCCGACCAGGCGGTGATCGCGATCGAGAACACCCGGCTCCTGACCGAGACGCGCGAGGCGCTGGAGCAGCAGACCGCGACCGCCGAGGTGCTGGGCGTCATCAACTCCTCGCCGGGGGACCTCGCGCCGGTGTTCGACGCGATGTTGGAAAAGGCGACGCAGCTGTGCGAGGCCGAGACCGGCGTTCTTTCGACGTATCACGGCGATCAAATGGAAGCGTCGGCCATTCGCGGAGCGGCGCCGCAATACGACAAGTTCCTTCGCGCCGGGCGGCGCCCGCTGAGCCTCACGCACGTGCGCCTGCGAGCAGGCGAGCGGGTCATCCAAATCGCCAATGTCGAGACTCACGAGAACTATCGCTCGGGCCAGTCTATGGCGCGGGCACTTTTCGACCTCGGAGGCGTTCGCACAATCCTGCTAGTGCCGTTGCGCAAGGAAGAAACGGTACTTGGAGCTTTCGCCGTCTACCGTCAGCTTGAGCGGCCGTTCAGCGACAAGCAGATCGCGCTGTTGGAGAACTTCGCGGCGCAGGCGGTCATCGCGATGGAGAACGCGCGCCTCATCACCGAGACGCGCGAAGCCTTGGAGCAGCAGACCGCGACCGCCGAGGTGTTGCAGGTCATCAATTCCTCGCCCGGCGACCTCGCGCCGGTATTCGATGCGATCCTGGAGAAGGCGCACGCCCTGTGCGGCGCCACGTTGGGTCAACTGCGGATTTTCGAGAACGGGCATCACCGCGCTGTGGCGTTGCGCGGACATCCGGCGCAGGCCGCGGATGAGCTGCGACAGCCCGTGCCGTTCGCGACCGGACCGGTTGCCGGGCCGCTGCTCGCCGGCGAGCCGATGTTCACATCCTCGATGCGGCGGAGCACGACCACCCGCTA
>DASYUS010000399.1:0-9987 GCA_036000945.1 Allostellaceae bacterium | reverse complement strand
CTCGCCTATGGCGCCGCCCGGGTCATGTCGCAGGGCTTCAACGAGCTGCGCAACGCGGTCTTCGCCAAGGTTGGCCAGCGCGCCGTGCGACAGGTGGCGCTCGCGGCGTTTCGTCACATCCATGCGCTGTCGCTGCGCTTTCACCTGGAGCGCCGCACCGGCGGGCTCGCGCGCGCCGTCGAGCGCGGCACCGCCGGTATCGAGTTCCTCCTGTCGTTCATGCTGTTCAACGTCGTGCCGACGGTGTTCGAGATCATTGTCGTCTGCACGATTCTGTGGCGGCTCTACGACTGGACCTTCGCCGTCGTCACGCTGACGACGATCGTTGCCTATATCGCCTTCACCTTCCTGGTGACCGATTGGCGCATCCGCTTCCGCCGCGAGATGAACACGCGCAACAGCGAAGCCAACACCAAGGCGATCGACAGCCTCTTGAACTACGAGACGGTCAAATACTTCGCCAACGAGACGCACGAGGCCGAGCGCTACGACCGCGCGCTGCACGCCTATGAACGCGCCGCGGTCCGCAGCGAGACGACGCTGGCGCTGCTCAATGTCGGCCAGGGCGCGCTGATGGCCGGAGGCCTCATCGGCGTGATGCTTCTCGCGGCCGAGGGCGTCGCAGCGGGCCGCATGACGGTCGGCGATTTCGTGCTGGTCAACACCTACCTGTTGCAGCTCTACATGCCGCTCAACTTCCTCGGCATGGTCTACCGCAACATCAAGCAGTCGCTGACCGACCTCGAACAGATGATGTCGCTGCTGAAGGTCGCGCCCGAGATCGAGGACCGGCCGGGCGCGCCCGCCCTCGCCGTCGCGCAGGGCGCGCTCGCCTTCCGCCATGTCGATTTCCGCTACGATGTCAGGCGCCCGATCCTGGACGATGTCGATTTCACGGTCCCGCCCGGCGCCACCCTCGCCATTGTCGGCCCGAGCGGCGCCGGCAAATCGACGATCGCGCGGCTCCTGTTCCGCTTCTACGACGTCGATGACGGCGCGATCGAGATCGACGGTCAGGACATCCGCGACATCACGCAGGACAGCCTGCGCCGGGCGATCGGCGTCGTGCCGCAGGACACCGTGCTGTTCAACGACACGATCTTCTACAACATCGCCTATGGCCGCCCCGGCGCCAGCCGCGCCGAGGTCGAGGCAGCGGCGCGGCGCGCCCACATCCACGATTTCGTCGCCGGCCTGCCCGACGGCTATGAAACCATGGTCGGCGAACGCGGCCTCAAATTGTCGGGCGGCGAGAAGCAACGCGTCGCGATCGCCCGGGTCGTCCTCAAGGCGCCGAAGATCCTGATCTTCGATGAGGCGACCTCGGCGCTCGACACCAAGACCGAGCGCGAGATCCAGGCGAGCCTCGCCGAGGTCGCCGCCGACCACACGACTCTCGTCATCGCCCACCGCCTGTCGACCGTGGTGGATGCCGACCAGATCCTGGTGCTCGACGGCGGCCGCATCGTCGAGCGCGGCCATCATCGCGAGCTGCTCGCCCGCGGCGGCGTCTACGCCACGATGTGGGTCCGCCAGCAGGAGGCCGCCGAGCAAGAAGCGGCGCTGGCGGCGAACTGACGATGGCGGGATTGCTGTCGCAGAACGTCCGCCGGGGGAGAGCAATGAGCGAAGCCGCCGACAGTTCCAATGCAATCATTCGACCGCCGCTCGCTTGGGCGCTCGCGATCCTCGCCGGTCTCGCGATCGATTGGTTTTATCCCTTGCCGTTTCTCCCGGCGTCGCTGCCGCATGCCTGGCTCGGCGGCCTCGTGTTCGTGGTCGGCTTTGCTCTCGCCATCTGGGCGATCATGACGTTCCGCAGGGCAGGCACGCAGCTCCAGACGAACCGGCCGACGACGACGATCGTCGCGACCGGACCCTACCGGTTGTCGCGCAACCCGATCTATCTCGGCATGTTCCTGGGGCAGACCGGCTTGGCCATCGGCTTCGACAGTCTCTGGGTATTGGCGATGCTCGTGCCATTCTATTTCGTCATCCGCTACGGCGTGGTCGCTCGTGAAGAGGCCTATCTCGAACGCAAGTTTGGCACCGCCTACGGCGACTACAGGTCACGCATTCGCCGTTGGTTCTAAAGCCTCCGGCAGCCCGTCCCGCTCCGAGGCTATGGATTCGGCGGGCGACCTCGGCGCCGCGGTGAAGCGCGGCGACCGGCGGGCGCTGGCCCGCGCCGTGACGCTGGTCGAATCGACGCGGCCCGACCATCGCGAGGCGGCCGAAGCGCTGATCGCGGCGATCCTGCCGGCGACCGGCGGGGCGACGCGGATCGGCATCTCGGGGCCGCCCGGCGCCGGCAAATCGACGTTCATCGAGCGTTTCGGGCTCGACGGCATCGGCCGCGGGCATCGCATCGCCGTACTCGCGGTCGATCCCGGCTCAACGCGGGGCGGCGGCGCCATCCTCGGCGACAAGACGCGGATGGCCGAGCTGGCGCGCGCCCCGGCGGCGTTCATCCGCCCGTCTTCCGCCGGCAGGCAGAAGGGCGGCGTCGCCCGCCGCACGCACGAGGCGATCCTCGTCTGCGAGGCAGCCGGGTTTGACATGGTGCTGGTCGAGACCGTCGGCGCCGGGCAGGCGGAAACCACGGTCGCCGACATGGTCGACATGTTCGTGCTGATCCTGCCGCCCGCGGCCGGCGACGAACTGCAAGGGTTGAAGCGCGGCATCGTCGAGCTGGCCGACCTCGTGCTGATCAACAAGGCGGACGGCACGCTCATCGATCACGCCCGTCGCGCCGCCGCCGAATATGCCAACGCGCTGCACCTGATCCGGCCGGCGCTGCCGGAATGGCAGGTCGCGGTGCGCGCCGTCTCGGCCTTGACCGGCGGCGGGATCGATGCGGTCTGGGACGATGTCGCACGGTTCCGCGCGGCGCTGACCGCGAGCGGCGCTTGGGAACGGCGGCGGGCCGAGCAGGCGCGTACGGCATTGTGGGCCGAGATCGGCGACGGCCTTGTCGAACGCTTCCGGGCGATGCCGGCGATCGCCCACCGGTTGGCCCAGATCGAGCGCGAGGTGACCGACGGCAGCCGCACTCCGGCCGCCGCCGCCCGCCTCCTGCTCGCGATGTTTCTCGGCGAGCCGCTCAATACGGGTGATACGGCGCGAACGTGAGCAGCAGCGCGCCGATCGGCGGCAACCAGGCAACGAGGGCGCCGATGCCGGGTCGGCCGTACGACCGCAGCACGAAGCCGCCAATCGGCGCGCCGATACAGGCGAGCACCCCGATCGTCCACATTGCCACGCCGGTCAGCTCGCCGCGGCCGCCTTCCGGGCCGCCGCCGAAAATGAAGCCCGATATCCCAATCAGCAGCGCCGCGAGCAGGACATCGACGACCGACGCGAGGATCAGCAGGATGATCACGGATACAACCCGGCCCTGCGCGCCTTTTCGATGACGAAAGCGGTCGCCGTGTCGAGGTGCGGTGTCGGCACCTGGGCGACGCGGGCGAAGGCCTGGACCGAGGTCAGCAGGCCATCGATCTCCGGCGGTCGGTTGCGCTCGAAATCCTGCAACATCGAGGATTTGTGCGAGGTCGTCGGCGCTTTCGCGTAGGCGCGCTCGACAGTAAGGCCGGGATCGACGCCGTGGGCCCGGGCCGTCGCCAGCCCCTCGGCCATCAGCGCCTTGGCGAGGGCGAAGAGTTCGTCCGACCGGCTGAGGATGCCGATCGGCTCGCCGGTCAGGGCGCAGATCGGGCTGGTGCTGAGGTTGCGCAGCAGCTTTTCCCAGATTTCGGCGCGGATCGTGGTGCTGATCGGCGCCGGCACGCCGGCGCGCTCGAACGCCGCCGCGATCGCCTCGAGCCGGCGCGACTTCGTGCCGTCCGGCTCGCCGAGGGTGAATTTGTTGAGCGTCATCGGCGAGTTGCGGATGACCCCCGGCTCGATGACCTCGTTCGCCGAGTTGATCATGCAGCCGATCACCCGCTCCATCCCGACCGTGCGCGCCAGGACGCCGTCCGGGTCGAGGCGCGACAGATCGGGGCGCGGCAGGCCGTTGTCGGGGCAGCGGTAGAGGTACCACCAGGGGATGCCGTTCATCGCGAAGACGACGCTGGTGTCGAGCCCGATCAGCGCGGCGATGCCGGGCGCGGCAGCCGGCAGCACAGACGATTTCAGTGCGACGAACACAACGTCCTGGACCCCGAGTGTCTCCGGCCGGTCGGTCGCGCGTATCCGTGTCGAATACCGCTCTTCGCCGATCAATAGGGTAATGCCGCGCTCGGCGATCGCCGCGAGCTGGGCGCCGCGCGCCACCGCCGACACCTCGATCCCCGCGGTGGCCGCGCCGACGCCGAGGCGCGCCGCGACATGACCACCGACCGCTCCAGTGCCGAACACCGCTATCTTCATTGCCGGTATCCCCTATCCTTCTCGCTGTGATGCAGAGTGTCTTGTCTTCGCGCTTCGGCCAAGCCGCTCTCGCGGTGCTCTTGCTCGCCGCGCTGTGGGCGATGCCGGCGACCGCGCAGAGCCTCTTCGCGCGGCACCAGGTCACCGTGCAGCTTGCGACGTCGGACGGCCAGCCAATGGCCGATGCCGAGGTCAAGGTGTTCGCCCCCGGCCAGCCGAATCGGCCGGCGCTGACCGGGCGCACCGACAAGAACGGCAAGTTCGAGTTCCCCGCCGACCAGGATGGGTTCTGGAGCGCCGAGGCGAAGAGCGGCAGCGAGGTCGCCCGGGTCTCGGTCCGCGTCGGCGGCGCCGGGCGGGACGAGACGCTGTCGCCGGTCTGGCTGATCGGCGGGCTCTTCGTGCTCCTGGTCCTTGCCTTCGCCTACCGGGTGGTGCGTATTCGCAGCCGGCGGCCACCGCCCGGCTAGAGGCCGGCCTTGCCAATCCCGCTGCCCTCCTTAACACTGGCAACGGGAGCAGTATGTGGGACAACACACCGATTGTGACCAGCTTTGCCTGTCCCTATCTGCATGGCGAGGTCGAGCTCAGTGAAGAGCGCGAGCGGCACATCGCCGAGCGCCACCCGGATCTCCTCCCGGAGCATCGACATCGGATCGCTCCGACATTGGCCGATCCGGATCAAATACGCCTGAGCCGGCGGTTCGCCAGCGCCAGGTTGTTTTCGCGATGGTACGATGATGTGAAAGGCGGCAAGCATGTCGTGGTTGTGGTGATGACCGCAGCCGAGGATGGCCGCAATTGGATCATTACCGCCTACATGGCACGCGAGCTTGCCGCGGGAGAAAGCGAATGGGCGCGAAACTGAGTTTCAAATACGATCGCCAAGCGGACATCCTGTACATCGACAAATGTCCGCCCTATCCGGCCCAGGAATCCGAAGAGCTCAGCGACGAGATCATCGCGCGCCTCAACCCCGAGACCGGCGAAGTCGAGAACATGGAGGTGCTGTTTTTCTCGACGCGCCTCCTCCGCGGCGAACTTTTCGAGATACCGGTCGAGGCGGAGCTGCATCTCGCCGCGCGAGATTAGTTGTCGCCGGGGCAGGGCGGCAGGCGCTGTACTGAGACCGCAGCATGCGCAACAACGCCCCGATTGCGCAGACTGCGGCACGCTCGTCGGTGCTCATCCGGCGGCTGGTGCGCGACTTCATCTGGCGGCATTGGCCCCGGATCGCGCTTGCCTTTGTCTGCATGGCGATCGCCGGCGGCAGCACGGCGCTGCGCGCCTGGCTGATGGAGCCGGTGCTCGACCACATCTTCATCGCCCGCGATTCGTCGTTGCTGTGGTTGCTCGGCGGCGCCGCGCTCGCGCTCGCGCTGGTCAAGGGGGCGGCGGACTACACCGAGAACGTGCTGATGGCGCGTGTCGGCCAGCGCGTCATCACCGATGTCCAGACCGCCCTGTTCGCTCGCCTCATTCGCGCCGATCTCGCCTATTTCAACGCCCATGCGAGCGGCACTCTGATCTCGCGCCTGATGAACGACGTGTGGCTGTTGCGCGGCGCCGCCGCCAATGTATTGACCGGGATCGGGCGCGACGCGGTGACGGTCGTCTTCCTCGTCGGCGTGATGTTCTACCAGGACTGGGCGCTTGCGCTCGTTGCGTTTGTTGCGTTTCCGCTGGCGATTCGCCCGATCGTCGCGATCGGCCGGCGCATGCGCCGGGTGTCGGTCAGCTCGCAGGCGGAAATGGGCCAGCTGACGACCTTGTTGAGCCAGACCTTCCAGGGCGCCCGCCACGTCAAGGCTTACGGCATGGAGGCTTACGAAGAGGGCCGCGCCGCAGGCCTCTTCGAGCGCATCTTCCGCCTGGCCGACCGCGCGATCCGCACCCGTTCGCGGGCGGCCCCGATGATGGAGGCGCTGGGCGGCGTGGCGATTGCGCTGGTGATCTTCTATGGCGGCCATCAGGTGATCATCGGCGCGCGCACGCCGGGCGCTTTCTTCTCGTTCATCACGGCGCTGCTGCTCGCCTATCAGCCGGTCAAGAACCTGGCCGTCCTGAACGCCTCGCTGCAGGAGGGGCTGGCGGCGGCCCAGCGCGTCTTCGAGGTGCTCGACATCGAGCCGACGATCCGCGACCGCCCCGACGCCCGTGCATTGCGTATCGAGGGCGGCGAGGTGCG
Source organism: Allostellaceae bacterium (assembly GCA_036000945.1). Lineage (GTDB taxonomy): Bacteria > Pseudomonadota > Alphaproteobacteria > ATCC43930 > CGMCC-115725 > DATARH01. The sequence continues at coordinate 3,425 of DASYUS010000399.1, read as the reverse complement.
CTTCACCGCGGTGCGGTTCGGCTACCAGCCCGGCACGGTGGCGCTCGACGGCATCTCCTTCACCGTCCCGGCCGGCAGCACGGTCGCGCTGGTCGGCCCGTCGGGCGCCGGAAAATCGACCGTGCTCAACCTGATCCCGCGGTTTTACGATGTCGATGCCGGCACGATCGCGATCGATGGCCAGGAGATCGGCGAGGTCACGCTTGCCTCGCTGCGCGGCGCGATTGGGCTGGTGTCGCAGGAGGTCAGCCTGTTCGACGACACGGTGCGCGCTAATATCGCCTACGGTCGGTTCGACGCATCGCAGGCGGAGATCGAAGCGGCCGCGGCCGCGGCCGGCGCCGAAACCTTCATTCTCGAGCTGCCGCAGGGCTACGATACGATCGTCGGCGAGCACGGCATCCGCCTCTCGGGCGGCCAGCGGCAGCGCCTGGCGATCGCGCGCGCAATGCTGAAGGACGCGCCGATCCTGCTGCTCGACGAGGCGACCTCGGCACTCGACAGCGAGACCGAACGGCAGGTCCAAGCCGCGTTGCGGGCGTTGATGCGCGGCCGCACGACCATCGTTATCGCCCACCGCCTTTCGACGATCATCGGCGCCGACGTGATCTTGGTCATGGACCGCGGGCGCATCGTCGAGGTCGGCCGGCACACGCAGCTGCTCGCCCGCAACGGCCTCTATGCGCGGCTTTACGAAACCCAGTTCGCCGGCGAGCGCGAGGATGTGCCGCTTGTCGCTGCCGCGGCGGACGAAGCATGACCCCTCGCGTTTGCCCCCTCCCGAACCCACCCCCGCAAGAGGGGGAGGGAAGGGTGGGGGTCGCGACGGAGGTGGGCGAATGAAGGCGCCGAGCCGGTGGGGACGGGGCCTCTTGCGCAGCGCCCGGTTGCGGCGCTTGTTGTGCTGGGTCATCCAGCTTTATATCCGCCTGGTCTATGCCACCAGCCGCTGGACGATCGAGGGCGGCGAGGTGCCGCGGCGGCTGCGGGGGGAGGGTCGCAGCTTCATTCTCGCCTTCTGGCACGGGCGCCTCCTGATGATCCCGATGGCCTGGCAGCGTCTGGCAACGCTGCACATGCTGATCTCGGAGCACCGCGACGGCCGGATCATCGCCGAGGCGGTCACCCATTTCGGCGTGCAGTCGATCGCCGGGTCGAGCCGACGGGGCGGGACGCTAGCCTTGCGCACAATGCTGAAGCGGCTTGAGGCAGGCGAATGCGTCGGCATCACCCCGGACGGGCCGCGCGGCCCGGCGATGGTTGCGAGCAGCGGGATCGTCAATGTCGCGCGCCTCGCCCGGGTGCCGATCGTGCCGATCGTCTGCGCCACCAGCCGCCGTCGCGTGCTGCCCAGCTGGGACCGGTTCCATCTTGCCTTGCCGTTCGGCCGCGGTGTCTTTTTATGGGGGGAGCCGATCGAGATCGCCGCGGATCTCGACCCGGCGGGGCTCGAACGCGCCCGACTCCTCGTCGAAGGCCGGATGAACGAGATGGCGGGCGAGGCCGATCGCCGGACCGGCCACGGGGCAGATAGCCCCTCTCCCGCATTGCGGGAGAGGGAGGGACCCGTCGCGACGCGACGGGAGGGTGAGGGTCTTCCACTGTCGGGACCCTCATCCGGCCGCAGCCTGGCACCCGCATCTACCCTCTCCCGCGGTGCGGAAGAGAGGCTAAGCGGGTCCAGCAGTTGTCGTGGCAAGGCATGAGCGGCCTGCCCGTCATCTATCGCGCCCTCACCGCTGCCGCGGCGCCGCTGGTCGTGCCGTACCTTGATTGGCGTTGCCGGCGCGGCAAGGAGGATGGCGAGCGCCTCGGCGAGCGCTTCGGCATCGCGGCGGCTGCCCGTCCTGCGGCGCCGCTGGTGTGGGTGCACGCGGCCAGCGTTGGCGAGGCCAATTCGGTGCTGGCGCTGATCGAGCGGATCATCGCCGAACGGCCCGGCATCGAGGTACTGATGACGACCGGGACGGTCGCCGCCGCACGCCTGCTGCAACCCCGGCTTCCGGAGCACGCTCGTCTCCAATTCGTTCCGGTCGATCTGCCGCACGCGGTCGCGCGCTTCCTCGATTTTTGGCAGCCGGATCTGGCGATCTGGGTCGAGTCGGAGCTGTGGCCCAACCTGGTTCTGGCGACCCATCGCCGCGGCATTCCGATGCTGCTGGCGAACGCCCGGTTGTCCGCCCGCTCGCTGGCGCGCTGGCGTCTTGTGCCGGGTCTGGTGCGGCCGGTGCTGGGTGCTTTCGACCTCTGCCTCGCCCAGGACGAGGTCCAGGCGGAACGGTTTCGCCGGCTCGGCGCCGGCCCGGTGGCGAGCGTCGGCGACCTCAAATCCGCGGCCCCGCCGCTTGCCGCCGACCCGGCAGCGCTTGCCGCGCTGCGCCAGCAGGTGGGCTCCCGGCCGCTGTGGCTCGCCGCGAGCACCCATGCGGGCGAGGAGGAGATCGTCGGCGCGGCGCATTTGCGCATCGCCCGCGACTACCCCGGCCTCCTGACGGTTGTCGCGCCGCGTCACCCGGTGCGCGGCCCGGCGATTGCCGCGTTGCTGCGTGCGCGGGGGTTGCGCGTCGTCCGGCGCAGCGAGGGCGGGGCGATCGACAATGACGCCGACATTTACCTCGCCGACACACTCGGCGAACTCGGCCTCTTCTTCCGACTTGCCGACATCGCCTTTGTCGGCGGGTCGCTGGTCCGCAAAGGCGGGCACAACCCGTTCGAGGCGGCCCGGCTCGGCTGCTGCGTGCTGCACGGCCCTGACATGACAAACTGCGCAGCGATGGCCGCGGCGCTCGATGACGGCGGCGGCGCGCTGACGGTCGGCGATGCGGCGAGCCTCGCCGCCGCCGTCACGCGGCTGCTCGCCGACCCGGCGGAGCGCACTCGCCGGGCCGAGGCGGCAAGCCGGATCGCCGCCGCAAGCGGTGGTGCGCTCGACGCCGTGCTGGACCGCTTCGCACCCTGGCTCGACATGCTCGTCCCGGTCGCGGCAGCGGAAATTCCGGCAACGGCTCGCCGGCAGCGCGCCGATGCGCGCCCCTGAATTCTGGCACCGGCGCAACGGGCCGGTGGCCGGACTGGCCGCCGGGCTGCTGGCGCCGCTCGGCACCGCGTGGGACGCCGCCTCGCGGGTACGGCGGGCGCTGGCATGGCCTTACCGCGCCCCGGTGCCGGTGATCTGCGTCGGCAACCTGGTGGCCGGCGGTGCGGGGAAGACGCCGGTGGTATTGGCGCTCGCCGGCGCGCTGGTACGCGCGGGTGTTGCCGTGCACATCGTCTGCCGCGGTTATGGTGGGCGCCTTGCCGGCCCGCTGCGGGTCGATCGGGCCAGGCACGATGCTACGGCGGTCGGTGACGAGGCGATGCTGCTGGCGGCCCGCGCGCCGTGCTGGGTCGCGCGCGACCGCGCCGGCGGGGCGCGGGAGGCCGCG
>DASYUS010000398.1:0-2739 GCA_036000945.1 Allostellaceae bacterium | reverse complement strand
CGCGCATTTTGCCGATGTCAGGCGGAGCGAATGCGGAAACGGAAGCCGCGCCCCTGCGACATGGCGCGGCATCAGCCACGCGGCAAGGACGAGCATGGCGCCAACGGCAAGCTGCAACAGCGCGGTAGAGCCCATCGCGTCGCCCTATTCCGTCTTTCCCGCGAAAGCGGGAATCCAGGGGCAATCGATCCCGTCGCTTGCCCTGGACCCCCGCCTACGCGGGGGTGACGTTAACCTGTCGGTTCGAGAAGCGCGCATTTTGCCGATGTCAGGCGGAGCGAATGCGGAAACGGAAGCCGCGCAGGATGCGGTCGCCGATCATCGCCGGGGCCAGGTCGCAAAACCGCATGCCGAGGACCAGCGGCCAGGGAAAATCGATGCGCGGCCGGCCGCGATCGATGCCGCGCTTGATGTGCCGAGCGGCGCGCTCCCCGGTCAGCAGGAACGGGGTCGGGCCGTCCCAGCGGTCGGTCATCGGCGAGGCAAAAAAACCGGGACAGACCACCGTCACCCCGACCCCGTGCGGCGCCAGTAGCGGCCGCAGCGCTTCGCCATAGGCGCGCAAGCCGGCCTTGCTCGCCGAATAGCCGGGGCTGTAGGGCAGGCCGCGAAACGCGGCGACCGAGGCAATGGCGACGATCCGCCCGCGCCGGCGTGCACACAGCAGCGGCGCCAGCGGCGCAATCGTGTGCACGGCGCCGAGGAGGTTGACCTCGATCTGACGCACCGTCAGAGCCGCGGGCTCGCCGGGGCTTCCCGGTTCCGGGCCGCCCGAGGTGCCGGCATTGGCGATCGCCAATTCGACCGGATACGCGCGATCAAAGTCGCTGAGCCAGGCGGCGAGCGCGGGTCCGTCGGCGACGTCGATCGCGGCGGCATCGACGCTCGCCCCGGCGGCCCGACACCGCGCGGCGATCGCGGCCAGCCGCTCGGCGTTGCGGCCGATCAGCCCGAGCACGGTCTGCGGGCCGGCGTAGGACAGGGCGAGCGCGGCGCCGAGCCCGCTCGACGCGCCGGTGATGACGACGACCCGGTAAGGCGCCCGCATCAGCTCACCATTGCGCGAATCTCGCCGAGGCGCCGCACCAGCGCGCCCTGCAGCCGGCGTGCCCGCACCAATGGCCCGGCCTGCCACAATTCGGGGTGGTCGAGGCGCTCGATCACCACTTCCGGCCCGCACGGCAGGCGGGTCACCGGATCGAGATACCGCGGATAAAGGATCAGCGCGCCGGCCACCAGCTCCGCCAGGGTCAGGCGGCGGGCGCGATCGCAGGGCAGTTGGTCGTCGGTCAGCCCCCAGCCGGCATAGAACGGCCGGCCGTAAACGACGACGCGCCGTCCGCGCAGCAACGCCTCGAACCCGGCCAGCGAAGTCATCGTATGCACCTCGTCGACGAGGCCGAGCAGCTGGGCGATCGAACCGTCCGGCACCACGGCATCGGCGAAGCGGCGCGCCGCGGCCGCCGGTACGGCGCCCTTGCGGTGCCCGGCCATGACATCCGGGTGCGGCTTGTAGAGGATGAAGGCATCAGGGTTGGCGGTGCGGACCCGCGCCAACAACGCGAGGTTGGTGCGCACCGGACCGGCGCCGTGCTCGATCGACAGATCGTCCTCGACCTGGCCCGGCACCAGAATTCGCCGGGATCCGGCGGGCAATTCGATGCCCGCGCCGCTGCCGGCGAGGTTGTACTTGGTGATGCCGCGCGTCACGAGCAGCGCGGCGAGGCGCGTTGCTCGCGCGACCAACTCCGGCCCGAATTCCGCCTCGCCGAGCAGGGTTTCGAGCTCGCTGGGCCGGCGCGGGTCGTAGTACATGCCGTGCGAATCGAAAACCAGCGAGGCCGGCGGCAGGAAATCGGAGCCGAGGCCGACCGACCGGATGAACCCGTCCTCGACCCGGATCAGCGGCACGCCGTGCCGCGCCGCCGCGCTCTCGAGACCGTCGGGCAGGCGCGAAGCCCAGCCGGCGATGGCCCGCGGCGGCGCCGATCGACCGCGTGCGGCGGCAAGCGCGCCGGCAACGCTGCGGCGGAACACCGGCACGCCGGCCGACGAGCGCACGAACTCGGCAATGCGCCGGCGCTTCCAGAACGACATCCCGACGCAGACCGCGATGCCACGGTTGACCTGCTCCGCCTTGCGCCAGTCCGCAAGGATGGCGACGATCTCTGCGAACGTCGCCGGCTTGTTGCGGAACGGGTCGCGATAGCGCGTCGCGACGAGACAGAACCCGGCGAAAATCTCGTCGACATCGCGCCGGAACCGGTGCTGCGGCACGCCGGGAGCGTCCTCGGTCACGCCCCAGCCGGTGTAGAACGCGCTGCCGAATGCCGTGACCGGGATCCCGGCAGCGAGGGCGAGAAAGCCGGTCTCATCGCCGGCGCTGTAGACCCGTGCGGCGCGCTCGAACACAAGCCAAGGGTCTAGCGGCCGCTTGATGACCGTCGCGCCGCGCGCGGCCGCATCGGCAAGGCTCGATTTGACGATTCGGCCGACCGCGTCGGGCATCAGGATGACGACCCGGTCGGCCGGGTTATCGGCCAGCGCGGTATCAAGCATCGCGCACAGAACGCGATCGTCTGGTATGGGGCCGGGGTCGAGTGAATCGACGGCGAGGGCGACGACCGCCCAGCCGTCACCAGCCGGCAGCTCGTCTGCCCCGCCTTGCCACCATTCGCCGCCGATTCGCGCGGCGGCCAGCGCCTGGCGCGCCGCCGCCGCCTCGGTGAGCAGCGCCGG
>DASYUS010000397.1:0-7087 GCA_036000945.1 Allostellaceae bacterium | reverse complement strand
CTGACCGAGGCAGCGCCGACGACAAACCCGGCGAGGCCCGGGCTCCGCCCCATCACGCCCTGGACATAGGCGGGCAGGACGGCGGTGACCGCCATCATCACCGCCGCCGCGCCGAAGCCGGCAAGGTTGCTGAGCCAGACGACCCGACGGCCCCACAGGTTGAAGGGGAACATCGGCTCGCATGTCCGCCCCTCGTGCAGGACGAGCCAGACCAGGGCGCCGGCCCCGACCGCAACCAGCCCTGTGATGTCGATGCCGTCGAGGCTGCCCGCCTGCACCAGGGCGAGTATCAGGGCACCGACGCCGATCACCAATAAGCCACCGCCGAGATAATCGATGCGGTGCTCGCGACGCTCGACCCGCTCGTTGAGGAAGAGCCAGAACATCGCGATGCTGACGATGCCGATCGGCAAATTGACCCAGAAGACGACCGACCAGTGGACGTGCTCGACGAGGAAGGCGCCGAGCGCCGGCCCGACGATCGCGGCGACGCCGAATACGCTCGAAAACCAGCCCTGCACGCGGGCGCGTTCGGAGGGTGTGTAGATGTCGCCCATGATCGTCGAGGCGATCGGCTGGATCGCGCCCGAGCCGCAACCCTGAATCGCGCGGAACAGGATCAAGACGATGGTGCTCCGGGCGAAACCGCACAGCGCCGTGCCGACGAGAAAGATGCCAGTGCCGATGAAGAAGATGCGGCGTCGGCCGTAAATATCGGCGAGCCGGCCGTAGAGCGGAATCGTCACCGCCATCGTCAGGAGCGGCGCCGCGAAGACCCAGCTGAACAGGTGGAAGCCTTCGAGGTCGGCGATGATCGTCGGCATCGCGGTGGCGACGATCGTGCTTTCGACGGCCGGCATGAAGGTCGCCATCAGTGCGGCCGCCAGCACCATGCGCCGGCGCGGCACGACGACGGTCGGCCGGATCTCCTCAACCACCGCCTGATCCAAAACCCGCTCCCGGTGCCCAAATCCTGGGCAGGAACTTAGGGCGACGGGCGGCGGCGAACAATCGACAGCGCCGGGAACGAGGGCCGCGCAGCGGCGGGCTTGACGTAACTCGCGAACCAAAGTAGAACAACAGCCCTGTTTAGGGTTTGTTCCGGCGCAGGAGATCGCCATGCTGACAAAAAAGCAGCACGAGCTGCTGACGTTCATCAATCAGCGCCTCGCCGCGACCGGGGTCGCCCCGTCTTTCGAAGAGATGAAAGACGCGCTGACGCTGCGCTCGAAATCCGGCATTCACCGCCTGATCAGCGGCCTCGAAGAGCGCGGCTTTATCCGGCGCCTGCCGCACCGCGCCCGGGCTCTCGAGGTGCTGAAGCTGCCCGAAGAGAGCGCCGCCTCGAACTCGAACGGCCCCGAGCGCGGACGGTTTTCGCCGACCGTCATCCGCGGCGATTTTGCCGGCGCGCTGCCCGGCATGCCGGTCGCGTCCGACACCGCCTCCGTCGACCTGCCGCTCTACGGCCGGATCGCCGCCGGCACGCCGATCGAGGCCTTGCGCGACCAGAGCAACTCGGTCGCCGTGCCGGGGAGCCTGGTCGGGCGCGGCGAGCACTATGCGCTCGAAGTTGCCGGCGACAGCATGATCGATGCCGGGATTCTCGATGGCGATACCGTCATCATCCAGCGCTGCGACACCGCCGAGCACGGCGCGATCGTCGTGGCGCTGGTCGACAATATCGAGGTCACGCTGAAGCGGCTGCGCCGGCGCGGCGCCTCGATCGCCCTCGAACCGGCCAACAAGGCCTATGAGACGCGGATTTTCGGGCCCGATCGGGTCAAGGTCCAAGGCCGCCTCGTCGGCCTGCTGCGACGCTATTGACGCCGCTGCCGCAGCGGCATTACGTGGGGTTGCCCGGGCTGTAAGCCATTCTGCGCAATCGGTGAATGATGCCGCCGGGGCTTGCGCCGGCGGAACATAGCGCCGCCTTGGCCGTTCCGTAATCCAAGAAAACCTGCACCTGCACGATCGTCGGTCTGCGGGCGGTTGCGATGGCGAGATGCCTATCGGCGCGAAGAGCGCAGCGACGGCTGCGACAAAGAAGTCCGCAATACAGCCATGCGCTTGAACGCGCCTGGCCGGCGATCAACCTAACAGGTAACAACCGGCCGCCGTCCGACAGGGGCCACCCTAAACAAGAGAGTATCAGCATGAAACGCTCGATGATCCGTGGGCGCGGTTCCGTGCTCGCTGCCATGGCGCTTTGCCTCGCCCTCGCGATGCCCACCCCGCCTGCCCTGGCGCTGGGTGCCGGCGGGGCAGACACGGTGCGCAGCCTCTACGACACGCTGCTCGCGACGATGCACGCCGGTCCGGCGCTCGGGCCGCGCGGACGTTACGGTAAGATCGAGCCGATTGTCCGCCGGGTCTTCGACATCCCGTTGATGACGCGGATCGCCGTCGGACCGGAATGGGCGGGCCTCAACGAAAGCCAGCGCCAGCAGGTCAGCCAGGCCTTCGAGCGGTACATCACGGCGATCTATGCCGAGCGCTTCGATCGTTTTTCGGGCGAGCGGCTCCAGGTTACCGGCGAGCAGGCCTCGGCCGGCGGCACGATCATCACCAGCCAGATCACCAAGTCGACCGGCGAGCCGGTTAACGTCAACTACCTGATGCGGCAGAACGGCGGCGTCTGGCGGATCGCCGACGTCTACCTCGACGGGACGATCAGCGAACTGGCGACGCGCCGCTCCGAATTCGCCGCGATCCTGCGCTCACGCGGCATCGACGGCTTGATCGAGAAGCTCAACACCAAGGCCAACTCGCTGGTTGCCGCAAGCGCCTCGTGACCGCCGCCGGGCCCGGTGCAATAGCGCCCTGAAGCGGTTGTGGGCGAGGGAAACCGCGAGGCGTGCGGCATCACCCCCCGCCGGTGATTTAAGAGAGGAAGCACAAGACGCTGTGTCAGGCGACGGCGCCCGATGAGGGTTGCGAAGGATGGCCGGTATAGGGGAGCAGGCCATGGCGCAGTATTGGCGACGCTTCGCAGGCCGCTGTCGGCAGTGCCCGGTTGCCGGCGCCGTTCTTCTCCTCGTCCTCGCCGCCATCACCGGTGCCGCCCCGGCGCACGCGCAGGTTGCCCATTTCTACAGCAGCCTGCGCGGGATGCACGTTGCCGGCTATCAGGGCTGGTTTCGCTGCCCGGGCGACGGGGCGGGGATCAGCTGGGGCCATTGGATGCGCGGCAAGACCAACGCGTCGGATCCGAATACGCTTGCCGTTGACATGTGGCCGGATACCTCCGAGCTCGATCCGGACGAGTTATGTCCAACCGGGTTCCGTCTGCCCGGCGGCGCCCCGGCCTACCTGTTCTCCAATCAGAACCCCAAGACCGTCGCGCGCCATTTTAAGTGGATGCGGCAATATGGGCTCGATGGCGTCGCCATGCAGCGGTTCACTGCGGCCGTCGCCCGTCCAGCAGCCACGGCGCATCTTGATACCGTCTTGCGCAACGTAAGTGCCGCGGCCGAGGAGAACCGGCGCGGCTTTTTCGTCATGTATGACATTTCCGGTATGAACGGTGCGACTGCGCTCGACCTCATCAAGCGCGACTGGCAGCATCTCGTCGTCGACCTCCGCCTCACCGAGAGCCCGGCTTACATCTACGACCGTGGCAGGCCGGTCGTCGGGGTCTGGGGGCTCGGCTTCAAGCAACGCGACGTCAGTCCGGAGCAAGCTTCGGCGATCATCCGGTATTTCAAGGCGGGGCCGGGTGCCGCGACGGTGCTGGGTGGGGTTCCCGCCTCGTGGCGCAATCTGAGCGCCGACGGTCGCTGGCCCGATGCACACAGCGACGCCGGTTGGCATGCGGTCTACCGTTCGCTCGACGTCATCAGTCCGTGGAGCGTCGGGCGGCTTCGAGACGACCGGGGAACGGATGATTTTGCGCGCATGCGGATCGGTCCCGATATTGCCGAAACCCGTCGCCTGGGCATCGAGTACATGCCGGTCGTCTTCCCCGGGTTTTCCTGGCACAACGCCTCGCTTGCCAGCGCAAGGTTCGCCCCGATCGATGCCATTCCCCGGCGGTGCGGCGCGTTTTATCGCCGTCAGGTCGCAAACATCATCAAGGCCGGCGCAACCATGCTGTACACGGCGATGTTCGACGAGGTCAACGAAGGCACGGCAATCTTCAAGGTCGCACCGACGCCGGCCCGGCAGCCGGCGGGGGCCGACCTGCTGCCGCTTGATGCCGGCGGATGCGGGAACGCAACGAGCGATCTCTATCTCCGCCTGGCTGGCGATGCCACCCGGGCGTTAGGGCAACGCAGATGACCGCCGTGCCATCTTCTCAAACATTGCGCGGCCGGTGAGCGTGTCTGCCCCGGCTCCCGGCGACCAGCTAAGGCCGCCGGGCGGGAACGGCGGCTTAGATCCACCGTTGGAGTCATTGAGCATCTGCCGCCGCACCGAGGCGGTCCCACAGATCAAAAAGAGGTATTAATGCGGCCATTTATTTCTTTTGCCGCGGCCGTGGCGCTGAGCGCGACATGGCTTGTTGCACTTCCGCCGGCAATCGCCCAGCAGCCGATACCGGAAAAGATACAGCCGGAGTCGCCCTCCGCCGCCATTCCCGAGAACAAGCTGAATGCGGCCGGGGCGGCGCTCGGCCGAGTCGCCGCTTTGCGGACCGCCTACAAACAGAAAATCGCGACGGCGACAGATTCGGACAAGGGCCGCCTGGCGGACGAGGCCAACGACGCGATGAGGCAGGCGGTGACCGACCAAGGGCTGTCAGTGGGCGAATACAACTCCATCCTCGAGACCGCGCAAAACGACCCAAAGCTGCGGCAGCAGCTGGTCGAACTGGCGCAGCGTGCGCTCCCTGAGAAATAGGGAGTCGACCGCGGCGGTCTTGGCGCCCGACGGGCCGCGGGCGCCGCCGCCTATTGCAGCACCTCCTTGTTGACGACGTTTTCGCGGTTGGGCTTGCCGTCGAGGACCGAGAGGATGTTTTGCACCGCGACGATCGCCATGCGGTCGACCGCCTCCCGCGTCACCCCCGCGACATGCGGCGCGGCGATAAAGTTGGGCAGAGTCAGGAGCGGGTTGTTCTGCGGCGTCGGCTCCTCGACGAAGACGTCGAGCGCAGCGCCGGCGATGCGGCCAGCCTTGAGGGCGTCGTAAAGCGCCGTTTCGTCGATGATGCCGCCGCGCGCCGTGTTTACGAGGAACGCCGTGCGCTTCATCTTCGCAAGCCGGGCGGCGTTGAACAGGCCGATCGTCTCCGGCGTCTTCGGGCAGTGGATCGTGATGAAGTCGGCCCGCGCGACGCCCTCGTCGAGATCGAGCACCGGCTCGTAGCCCGAGCCGCGGATCGTCTCGGAATACATGTAGGGGTCGTAGACGAGGACGTTGGTCTCCATCGCGGCGAAGCGGCGGGCCGAGCGCGTGCCGATCTTGCCAAAGCCGACGATCAGCACCGTCTTGCCGTAGAGATCGACCGGCATGTCCTTGTAGCGGTCGTTCCAGCGCCCCTCGCGGACCATTGTGTTCATCGCCGCGCCCTTGCGCGCCAGCGACATCGCGAGGAACACGCCGGCCTCGGCGACGCTGACCGAATTGGAGGTGCCGCCGATCATCAGCGGCACGCGGCGTCGGCTGAGCGCCGGCACATCGACCTCGTCGTAGCCGACGCCGATCCGCGAGACGACTTCGAGGTGCGGCGCGGCGTCGAGCTCGGGGTCGCTGAAGCGCCTGACGCCGAGGCAGATGCCGCTCGTCTCTTCGAGCAGCTGGTGGAATTCGGCGTTGGGGATGGTCGGCGCGAACTCGACGCCCTCGACATCGTCGCGCGCCTCGATGATGGCCCAGCCGGCCTTCGACATCGTTGTCGGCACCATGATCTTCTTGCGGTTGGTCTGCGCACCGGTAGCCATCGATCTCCCCTTCCTGGACTGGTTTCGTCATTGCGAGCAAAGCGAAGCAATCCCGACGAGATTGCTTCGTCGCTGCGCTTCTCGCAATGACAACGATGGGCGGAGCGAGGCGCCATGCGCTGTTGTCGCGTGTTTTGCGCTGCGGCTATCGCACCGCCGTCCGGCTCGGGCTATAACACGCGGGCACTTTTGCTAGGGAGATCAGGCCAATGCCGGTCATCGAGGAGATTCGCGCCTTTCACGACGAGCTGACCGGGTGGCGCCGCGACATCCACGCCCACCCGGAGCTCGGCTTCGAGGAAACGCGGACCTCGGAGCTGGTCGCCGAGAGGCTCCTCTCCTTCAGCATCGAGGTGCATCGCGGGCTCGGCAAGACCGGGGTTGTCGGCCGGCTGCGGGTCGGCAACTCGCCGCGCGCGATCGGCCTCCGAGCCGACATGGATTGCCTGCCGATCCTCGAAGCCAACAGCTTCGCCCATCGCTCGCAGAACCAGGGCCGAATGCACGCCTGCGGCCACGACGGCCACACGACGATGCTGTTGGGCGCGGCGCGCCACCTCGCGCAGAGCCGCGATTTCGACGGGACCGTGCATTTCATCTTTCAGCCGGCCGAAGAGGGCCTCGGCGGCGCCGATGCGATGATCAAGGACGGCCTCTTCGACGAATTTCCCTGCGACGTTATTTTCGGCATGCACAACCGTCCGGGGCTGGCAGTGGGAAAATTCCAGATCCGCACCGGCGGGATGATGGCCGGCGGGGCGTTTTTCGACATCGCGATCAAGGGCCGCGGCGCGCATGGCGCGCGGCCCGAGTCGGGGGTCGACCCGGTGCTGGTGGCGAGCCACGTCACCGCCGCCCTGCAGTCGATCGTCGCGCGCAACGTGCGGCCGGTCGACACCGTCGTCGTCAGCGTGACGCGCATCCTCGGCGGCGACGCCTACAACGTCATCCCCGAGCGCGCCTCATTGGGCGGCACCGTGCGCTGCTTCAGCCGCGAGACGATGCGCCTCGTCGAAAACCGGATGCGGCAGATCGCCGAGGGCGTCGCCGCCGGCTTCGGCGCCACCGCCGAACTCGATTTCCGCTACCTCTTTCCGCCGCTCGTCAATCATGCCGACGAGACGCAGTTCATTGCCGACTGTGCCGCCGAGGTGGTCGGCGAGGACAACGTCAACCGCCAAGCCGGCCTCGTCATGGCGTCG
>DASYUS010000396.1:0-2946 GCA_036000945.1 Allostellaceae bacterium | reverse complement strand
ACGCGCGCGGCATCGCCGCCGCGACGGTGTCGGCCGACAGCGCCCGCATCGGCGACGCGCGCTCGACCTATGAGGATGGCGTCCTGTCGCGGGTCAACACGCGCGCCGGCGCGCTCGGCCTCGTGCCGGGAATGACCGCGCGCGAGGCGGTCGGCATACTCCGGCGCGCGTTCACGGGCTGAGCCAGGCCCCTCACCCCAACCCTCTCCCCGCACGCGGGGAGAGGGAGACAAGCGGCACGGCCGTGCATTACCCTCGCCCCGCGTAGCGGGGAGAGGGAGGGCCCATCGCGCAGCGATGGGAGGGTGAGGGGCCATCGGCGAGCGAAAGGGACCGGACATGACCAATACTTCGGATACAGCGCGGCAGAACCGTCCCGAGGGGGTGATGACCGGCGGGCGGGCGCTTGCCGAGATGCTGCGGCTTTCGGACGTCGGGCCGATGTTCGGCATGGGCGGGTTTCAGCTCTTGCCGTTTTATGACGCGCTCGGGCAGCTCGGGATGCAGCATTTCCTGATCAACGACGAGCGCTGCGGCGCCTTCGCCGCCGACGCCTATGCCCGCGTCACCAACCGGCCCGGGGTGTGCGACGGCACGCTCGGCCCAGGCGCGACCAACCTCGTCACCGGCCTCATCGAGGCGACCAACGGTGGCATCCCGGTCATCGCCATCGCCGGCGACACCAACCGGGCCCATTCCTGGAAGAACATGACGCAGGAATGCCGCCAGGCCGAGATTTTGGCGCCCGCGGTCAAGCAGCTGATCCGGGTCGAGCAGACCAGCCGCATCCCCGAATTGACGCGCCGCGCCTTTGCGGTCGCGACCTCGGGGCGGCCCGGCCCGGTGTTGCTCGACGTGCCCGAGGATGTCTGCCACGGCAGCCATGATTTCGCCGCCGACGATTTCGCCATCGACCCGACGACGCTCCAGGCACCGGCGCGGCGTATCCGCCCCGATCGCGGCGATGTCGAGCGCGCCGCCCGGCTGATCGCCGGCGCCAGGCGGCCGCTGTTGCTGGTCGGCGGCGGCATCCACACCTCGCAGGCTTACGCGGCGCTCGCCGCCTTTGCCGAGGCGCAATCGATCCCGGTGGCGCACACGATGAGCGGCAAGGGCGGGATCGCCTGCACACATGCGCTCAATGTCGGCCTCTTCGGGCGCTATGCGCGGATCGCCAACGAGCTGATCGAAGCGTCGGACTGCCTTGTCGTCGTCGGCTGCAAGCTTGGCGAGATCGCGACCAAGCGCTATGCCCTGCCATCGAAGCCGACCCCGATTATCCATCTCGAAATCCTGGCCGAGGAGATCGGCCGCTGCTTCCCGGCCGAGGTGGCGCTGTGGGGTGACGCGCGCGCCGGGCTCGAAGATCTCACCGAGGCGCTCGCAGATCAGGGACGCAAGGCGCGCGCCGCCCGGGCCGATTATCTCGGCGAAATTCCGGGCCGCATGAAGGCGTGGGCCGAGGAGGCGGCGCCTCGCCTCTATTCGCTCGACCGGCCCGTCCACATGGCGCGGCTCTGCACCGAATTGAACCGCGCCCTTCCGGCGGAGTCGATCCTGGTTGCCGACGGCGGTTTCGCCGGGCACTGGACCGGGCTGCTCTACGATACAAAGGTGCCGGGCCGCCATTTCGTCCCCGACCGCGGCTTCGCTTCGATCGGCTACGGCCTGCCTGGCGGCATCGGCGCGTCGATGGCGGCGGGACCGGGCGTGCCGGTTGTCGCGATTTCGGGCGACGGCGGGTTCAACATGATGCTGGGCGAACTGGAAACCGCGCGCCGCGCCCGGCTCGGGCTGACGATCGTCGTCGTCAACAATGCCGCCTCGGGCTACGTCAAGGCATTGCAACATGCGATGATGGGCGGTCGCTACCAGTCGTGCGATCTCGTCGAGATGGATTACGCCGCGATCGCCCGCGCGATGGGCGTCGGCGGCATCCGCGTCGAGGACCCCGAGGCATTGGGGCCGGCCCTCGCAGAAGGCATGGGGGAACGCGACCGGCCGACCGTCATCGATGTCGTCGTCACCCGCGACCCCGCGCAGATGCTGCCGGCGGTCGACAACCGCGCGGTGCAGATCCGCCAGGGCGACCGGGTGGCGTGAAAACGGTGACTGGCGCCTGAGACGGATCGAAATGCGTTTGCAATGGGCCTATATCTTGGATCCCCATCGGGGAGGCATGTCGTGAAAAGCAGCGATTCGCCCGTTAGCCCTTTCGACGCGCCTGTAACGCTGGCTGAGCTCGAAGCGGCATTGGTTCACATCTGGCAGGAACTTTCGCCGCCGCTCGCAGCACCAGGCGATCCGGTTGCGAACGAGAGCCGACCAAGTGTCAATGAACTTGAACGTTCGGCGTTAGAGTTTCAGGCGGCGGCCGATCGTCTTCTTGCGACCGCGGACCAAGCCCTCGCCGATATTCGGGAGGCTAAGAAAGACACGCGGACGCTGCTCGACCAAATCGACGCTTGCCTAGGTTTGCATGGCTAGAGGCGAGCCGCCCGGCGAGAGGCAGCGTCCGGCAACCACGATCTTACGAAGCATCGGCGAGGGCGTTCGCACGATCGTGACGGTGACCGAGAGGCTCAACGACCTGCGTGTGGAAACAGCCTCGTTGCGGACTGAACTTCACCGCCTGGCGGAAGCGGTTTATCGGATCGCGGGACGCCTCGACGGCATCGAGCAACGCTTTGCCGAGATCGACAAGCGCATTGACCTTGCAGTCAAAGTTGCGGTTCGCGAAGAGATCGAGCGCCGGGATCGCGACGGAAGAAGTAACTGATCCAAAATCCGCTCGATATGCTCCCGGCGGTCGACAATCGCACGGTCGAGATCAAGCAGCGCGACCGGGTGGCGTGGAAGACGGCCGGGGCCCCGAGGGGCCCGGCCGGCGTCACGATGCCGACGCCACCCGGGGGGCGGGCGCGTTTTCGACCCGGAACAGGGCCT
>DASYUS010000395.1:0-19359 GCA_036000945.1 Allostellaceae bacterium | reverse complement strand
TCTCGCTCTGTTACCGCCGGCGCCGCCGCCGCGTGAATTGATGCAGGTCAAGGTATCGGTCGGCGGCATGGCCTAGATTGGCGGCGAACTGAGCGCCGTGCCACGCGCCCTGCTCGGTCCTGATCGCACGGACCGGCCGATCGAGGAGCATGACCATGCGGAAGATGTCCGATCTCGTCCGCAATCAGGACCCGCTGATGCTGCCGCCGAGCGCGTCGGTGCGGGAAGCGGCCGCGCGCATGCGCGACCGCGAAGTCGGTGCGGTGCTGGTTGCCGAAGGAGACGCCCGGCTGGTCGGTATCTTCACCGGACGCGACGCCGTCAGCAGGGTGCTGGCCGAGGGCAGGGACCCGGCGGCAACGCCGCTTGCCGAGGTGATGACCTACAACCCCGATGCGATGACGCCGAACCACACCGCGATAGAGGCGTTGCGCCTGATGCAGGATGCACGCTGCCGTCATCTGCCGATCGTTGACCGGGGCCGGGTCGTCGGGATCGTCTCGCGCGGCGATTTCCGTGGCGTCGAACAGGACCGGCTCGACGAAGAGACCGGTCTCTGGGAGCGGATAGCCTGAATTTCGGTTCGCCCGCCTGTCAGCCGATTCGGCATCACAAGTCCGGACCGATCCGGCGGCCTCCCCCGTGACGCCCGAGATTGGCGATCGTTCAACCCGGCCCGGCGCTTGCATCAAAAAAGTGCGGTATCGTAACGGGGCGATTAACCAGGATTTAGCACCTTTGCCGTAGCCTGACCGGTAAAGCGCGGCGTGGTAGCCGCAGGGGTAGGATCGATGCGTGACTGGGTTGCCGACTGGAAGAAATGGACCTGCAGCGAACGCGTCTTGGCGGTCGTTGTCACATCAGCTTTGGTTTCGCTGCCGCTCGGGTTGCTGCTCGCTGCGAAAGCGGGCGTCTGACCCCCCACAGAACGGTCGCGCAGGGTCAGAACCCGCGCCAGGGAAGACTGAGCGAACCGGGGACCGGTGCTATCGAAGGCGACCGAAGAGCGTTTTGCCGAGATCGGCAAGGCGCCGGTAATCGTCGATTTCGTTGTAGATCTGCGCCGACACGCGGACCCATAACCCGCCGTCGAGCACCATGATGCCGGCGGTGATCCGGTGGCGATCGGTCAGCAGCGCGGCAAGACGGCGCGCCGCTTCGCGATCGCCCCCGCCCCCGCCCGGCAGCCGGACCGAAACCATTGCGGCACCGAATTCCGGTGCGGCCGCCGCCTCGCTGTCCCACGCCTCGATCAGCATCGCGCCGGCTTCGCGCGCGAGCCTGGCGTTG
The DNA here is from genome assembly GCA_036000945.1 of Allostellaceae bacterium. Taxonomy (GTDB): domain Bacteria; phylum Pseudomonadota; class Alphaproteobacteria; order ATCC43930; family CGMCC-115725; genus DATARH01. The sequence continues at coordinate 18,069 of DASYUS010000395.1, read as the reverse complement.
CGGGCGCGTAGTGCCGCGGCGCCAGACCCTTCGAGATAGTCGAGCGCCGCCGGCACAGCGAGCCAACCCGAGTTGTCGCGCGTCCCGGTGTAGTCGAACTCGGCGGTGAAACCCTGGCCCAGAGCATGCGAGATGACTGCCGGGTGCAGCGCCGCCTGGCGTTCTGGAGCGCACCAGATCACCGCGGTGCCTTTCGCCGCGAACGCCCATTTGTGCAGATTGCCGACATACCAATCGACACCGAGCCGGGGCACGTCGAGCGCGAGTTGCCCCGGTGCATGTGCGCCGTCTACCATGACCGGTACGCCGCGCTCGCGGCACAAGGCTGCCATCTCGCGGATCGGCAGCACCACCGCGCCGGCGGAGGTGATGTGGTCGAACGCAGCGAGCCGCGTCCGCGGACCGATCGCCGCCGCCAATCTCTCCAGGAGCAGCGCCGGGTCGTCGAACGGCACCGGCAGCGCCACGCTGACCACCCGGGCGCCGGCGCGCCCGGCATGGTAAGCGAGCGCATTGCCGATCGCGCCGTAAACCTGCGACAGGCATAGGAACTCGTCGCCCGGCCCGAGCGCGAGCGAGGCGATGATCGCGTTGAGCCCGGCGGTGGCATTCTCGACAAATGCCCAATCTTCGCCCCGCCCGCCCAAAAAACCGGCAATCCGATCGGCGGCGCCGCGAATGAGGCCGCCCAGGTCGCGCCGAAAGAAGGTGCTGGGATCGGCCTCCATCCGGGCCTGCCAGGTGCGCGCCGCGTCGAGCACGACGCGCGGCGTCGCGACGTAGCCGCCATGATTGAGGTGATCGACGCCGGCGGCGAGCACGAAGTCGGCCCGCCTTGCATGGCCGAATTGGGGCAGATTGGGCATGACGCTACGGCTCCGCCGGTTGGTCCGAGGCGATCATGCGAGCAATGGCTGTCGGCGAAAAGCCTTGCCCGTCGGCGTCATTGCTCATAAAGCCACGCCGGAGCCCGCCACCGTGGAGAGAGACGAGATGCCCGATTTCCCGAGCCTCGCCAGCCTGCAAGCGCTGACCGAATGGGACACGCCGACGATCTGCAACGCGCTCGAAGTCGTCGCGCCGGCGCGCCGGGCGCTCGGCTTCACGCGGCGTCCCCTGGTGGCGCCGTTCCCACAGCTGAAACCGGTCTGCGGCTTTGCCCGCACCGCTCTCATCCGCTCGCGCGAGCCGCACCCGCGCGATCGCGAGAGCGCCAACAAGATCCGCCTCGGCTATTACGAGCACATCGCGACGCAGCCGCTGCCGAGCCTCTCGGTGATCCAGGACATCGACGCGCCCGATACCGGGTTCGGCGCCTTCTGGGGCGAGGTGCAGACCCATGTCCATGCCGGGCTCGGCTGCATCGGCGTCGTCACCGACGGCTCGGTGCGCGACCTCGATGCGATGTCGCCCGGCTTCTTCGTGCTCGCCGGCTCGGTGATGCCGAGCCACGCCTATGTCCACCTCGTCGAGTTTGGCGGTACGGTCAGCGTCGGCGGGATGGTCGTTTCGGCCAACGATATCATCCATGCCGACCGCCACGGCGCGGTGGTCGTCCCGGCCGACGTTGTCGCCAAGATCCCGGCCGCCGTCGATCTGCTCAGCCGGCGCGAGAAGGTTCTGATCGAGGCCTCGAAGCAGCCGGGTTTCTCGATCGAACGGCTGCGCCAGGCCTACAGGGAGCAGGACGAGATCCACTAAAAGGAAAAAACGAAAACGCTTCACCGCAGAGGACGCAAAGGTTTCGCAGAGGACGCGAAGGCCCCGAACCCATTGCGTCCTTCGCGTATCCTTAGCGTTCTTCGCGTTAAATTCCTTTTTAAATCTCGATCTGGCCACCGAGTTCGACGACCCGGTTGGGCGGGATGCGGAAGAACTCGGTGGCGTCGAGCGCGAGGTTTGTCATCAGGATGAAGAGACGGTCGCGCCACTTCCGGAAGAGGGAATGCTGCGGGGCGGCGCGCTGCCGCAGCTTCTCGCGGCCGATAAAGAACGAGGTTTCCATCAGGTTGACGTGGAAATGCTGGACGCGGCATTGCGCCAGGGCGCGCATGACGTTCGGCTCGTCCATGAAGCCGTAGCGCACCCGCATCGTATGGAAGCCCTTGCCGACTTCTTCAATTTCGAGCCGCCCGTCGTCCGGCACGTGCGGCACATCCTCGGTGTCGACCTGCATCATCACGACTCGCTCGTGCAGCGCCTGATAGTGCTTCAGCGCGTGCAGCAGCGCGACCGGCACCTGGGTCAGGTCGCGGGTCATGAAGATCGCCGTCCCCGGCACCCGCACCGGCCGCTCCGGGTTGAGCCCCTCGACGAACTGGGTTAGCGGCAGCGCGTCGCGGGCACGCTCCTCGGCGAGCATCCGCCGGCCGCGCCACCACGTTCCCATCAGCGAGAAGACCAGAACGGCAACGAAGATTGGGAACCAGCCGCCTTCTGCGATCTTCAGCAGGTTGGCGCTGAAGAAGGTCAGATCGATGATCGCGAAGACGGCAAAAACCGGCACCGCCAGCGCCAGGCTCCAGCCGCGGCTGCGCATGTAGATAAAGGCGAGTATCGTCGTGATCAGCATCATGCCGCTGACCGTGATGCCATAAGCGGCACCGATATTGTCCGAGGACTGGAAGATCAGGACCAGGATGATGACGGCAACGAGGAGGCTCCAGTTGATGCGCGGCACATAGACCTGACCAATCTCGGTCTCGGAGGTATGGCGCACCTCGAGCCGCGGCAGATAGCCGAGCTGGATCGCCTGGCGGGTGATCGAGAAGGCGCCGGTGATGACGGCCTGCGAGGCGATGATCGTCGCGGCCGATGCGAGGAAGACAAGCGGATAGAGACCCCAGCTTGGGGTCAGGCGGTAGAACGGGTTTTCGATCGCCGCGGGATTGCCGAGCAGCAATGCGCCCTGTCCGTAGTAATTCAGCACCAGCGCGGGAAACACCAGGGACAGCCAGGCTCGGGTCAGCGCCCGGCGGCCGAAATGGCCCATATCGGCGTACAGGGTCTCGGTCCCGGTCACCGCCAGGAATACGGCGCCGATCATGAAAAACCCGCGCCACGGCGCGGTGGCCACGGCCTCGACGCCATAGAGCGGGTTGAGCGCGAGCAGGATGCGCGGCTGCTGGATGATGCCCCAAACGCCCAGCGCTGCCAGGACGGTGAACCATACCAGCATCACCGGGCTGAACAGCCCGGCCACCGCGGCGGTGCCGCGGCGCTGTACGAGAAACAGGCCGACCAGCAGGACGAGCGAGATCGGGATGATGTAAGGTTCGAAAATCGGGGTTGCGAGCTTCAACCCTTCGACGGCGCTCAGCACCGAGATCGCCGGCGTGATGACGCCGTCACCGTAGAACAGCGCGGCGCCGATCAGCCCCAACGCCATGATCCAAATATATCGCTTCTGCCCGCGATGGGTGGTGCGCAGGACCAGCGCGGTCAGCGCCAAGAGGCCGCCCTCGCCGCGGTTGTCGGCGCGCATGATAACGATCACGTATTTGACGGTGACGACAAGCACAAGCGCCCAGAAGATCAGCGATAGGACGCCGAGGATGGCGCGCTCGCTGGTCTCGCCGTAGGCCAGCAGCGACTGGCGCACGGCATAGAGCGGCGATGTGCCGATGTCGCCGTAGACGACGCCGAGCGCCGCGATCGTCAGGCTGTGCCGTAACCCCTGGCTGCTCGACGGGTCGACCGGTATTGTCGCGCTCCGTGGCATCATCGCCTCTGCACTGGCCGAATGCCGCTCTCCACGGCGAGATAAACGCCGGTTGCTAGATCTCGATCTGGCCGCCGAACTCGACCACCCGGTTGGGTGGGATGCGGAAGAACTCGGTGGCGTCGAGCGCAAGGTTTGTCATCAGGATGAAGAGGCGGTCGCGCCACCGCCAGAACAGAGTGCGACGCGGCCGCGCCCGTACCTTTTCGCGGCCGATGAAGAACGAGGTGTCCATCAGGTTGACGCGGAAATGCTGCACACGGCATTGCGCCAGGGCGCGCATCACGTTGGGCTCGTCCATAAAACCGTAGCGCACCCGCATCGTGAAAAAGCCCTTGCCGACCTCCACGATCTCGAGCCGGTGATCGTCGGCAACGTGCGGGGCATCCTCGGTGTCGACCTGCATCATCACGACGCGCTCGTGCAGTGCCTTGGTGTGCTTCAGCGCATGCAATAATGCGACCGGCACCTGGGTCAGGTCGCGGGTCATAAAGATCGACGTTCCGGGCACCCGCACCGGCCGCTCGGGGTTGAGCGCGGCGACGAACTGGCCGAGCGGCAGGGCATCGCGGGCGCGCTGTTCGGCGATCAGGCGGCGGCCGCGCCACCACGTCGCCATCACGGTGAACGCCAGGACCGCGACGGTCAGCGGAAACCAGCCGCCCTCATGGATCTTCAGCAGATTGGCCGAGAAAAAACACACATCGACGGTGGCAAACACCAGAAACAGCGGGACCAACCCCCAAAGCGGCCAGCGCGCCCCCAATGCCAGATAGGTGAAGCCAAGGATCGTATCGACAATCATCGTGCCGGTTACCGCGATGCCGTAGGCCGAGCCGAGCGCCTCCGACGAGCGGAAGGCAAGGACGGTGGCAACCACCGCAACCAGGAGAATGGCGTTGAGGTCCGGCAGGAACACCTGGCCGAAGGTCTCTTCCGAGGTGTGTCGGACCTGCATGCGCGGCAGGTAGCCAAGCTGGACGGCCTGGCGGGCCAGCGAGAAAGCGCCCGAGATGACCGCTTGCGAGGCGATCACGGTCGCCGCCGCCGCGAGGATCACCAGCGGGTAGACGGCCCAATGCGGTGCGAGCCGGTAGAACGGGTTTTGCACCGTTGCCGGGTCGGCAAGCAGCAGCGCCCCCTGGCCGAAATAGTTCAGCAGGAGCGCCGGAAAGACGAAGTAGAGCCAGGCGCGGCGGACCGGGACCCGGCCGAAATGACCCATATCGGCGTAGAGCGCCTCGGCGCCCGTGACCGCCAGCACCACGGAGCCGAGCAGGATGAACCCGACGCCGGGATCGCTCATGATCAGCTCGATGCCGTAGAGCGGATTGAGCGCCGTGAGGATCGTCGGATTGCGGGCGATCTCGACGAGTCCCAGGGTCCCCAGCGTGGCAAACCAGAGGATGATCACCGGGCCGAAAAACCGGCCGACCCGCCCGGTGCCGCGCCGCTGGACAACGAACAATGCGATCAGCAGCCCCAGCGTCAGCGGCAGCACGTAGGGACGCAGCTCGGGCGCCCTGACCTCGAGCCCCTCGACCGCGCTGATCACCGAGATCGCCGGGGTCAGCACGGCATCGCCAAAAAACAGCGATCCGCCGATCATCCCGAGGACGAGGATCCAGCGATGATGACGTTGCGCCGTGGCGCGCAGCGCCAGTACGGTCAGCGCGAAAATCCCGCCTTCGCCGCGATTGTCGGCGCGCATCAGGACGATCACGTACTTGACGGTGACGACGATCGTCAGCGACCAGACGATCAGCGACAGCACGCCGAAGATGCGCGAGGCGACGACGGTGGAAGGGTCGGGGAAACACAGTTTGATCGCATAGAGCGGCGAGGTGCCGATGTCGCCGTAGACAACGCCGAGCGCAGCGACCGTCAGGCTGTGCACCGAGGCCGGTGCGTGTGCTGTCGCTCCCTCTTCAGCGGCCCCTTGCGGCGGCGCGGTCTCGAGCATGGCTTCAACCGACTCCCGGCGGCGGCGCAGCAGTGCGCCGACGGGCAGGGGGCAGGCGCCACTGAGGCGACCCGGAATTGCTCACGCTTTGTGCTTTCACCCGGCAGATGCTAACCGGCAGCCGCAGCCGACCCGGCGGCGAGATCCTCGATGCTGTAGCCGGCGATGCGTTTATAGCGATCCGACAGCGCGCGCAATTCTTCCCGTCTGTTGAAATCGTCGAGATTGTCAAACGGCCGGTCGCCGGTCGGCTCCTCGACCGGGATGTTGATGAAATCCGCCGGTGCGGTGCGGCGCCGACCGGGCAACCTGGTAAGCCCGCAGGGCGGCGACGGGGTTCTCGTCATGCCGCTACCGATGATCGCGATCTCCATCGCGCGTCCCCCGCCGCTCGTGTCCGTTGCGTTGCGCTGCTATCGTCGATGCGGACCGAACCGGGGACAAGGGCGATGACCGAAACCAGCCTGCGCAGCGGCCTTTTGATCTTCCCCAACATGACCCAACTCGACCTGACCGGGCCCTATGAGATCCTGGCAAGGCTGCCCGATGCCGAGACGCTCTTGATCTGGAAGACGCTCGATCCGGTACGCACCGAACACGGGTTGACGATTTTGCCGCAGGCCACCTTTGCGACGTGCGGCCGGCTGGACTTGGTGCTGGTTCCCGGCGGCGGCGGGATGAACCCGCTGCTCGAAGACCGCGAGGTCCACGACTTCCTTCGCCGCACCGCGGCGACCGCGCGCTATGTCGTCGGCATCTGCACCGGGTCGTTGGTGCTTGGCGCCGCCGGGCTGCTGCGCGGCCGGCGCGCCGGCACGCATTGGACCTCGCGCGGCCTGCTCGCCGCCTTCGGCGCGACGCCGGTCGCCGAGCGGGTCGTCGTCGACGGCAATATCTTTACCGGTGGCGGCGTAACCGCCGGCATCGACGTGGCATTGACCGTTGCGGCGGCGATCGCCGGCCGTGAGGCGGCCGAGGCGATCCAGCTCGGCGTCGAATACGATCCCGCGCCACCGTTCGCCGCCGGTTCACCGGAGAAGGCGCCGCCGGCGGTGCGCGAGGCGGTCCTGGCGCGCGGCGCCGCCCGCCAGAAGGACCGCGCCGAGCGTGTCGCCCGCGCCGCGGCGGCGCTATCGTAACCCCTGAGCCGGAAGGAGCGAGCCATGCCGAGCCTCAGATCGCAGCATTTCCGCGACAACAAGCGGCTGCAGTCCTGCCTCGTGTCCGATCCCGCGCATGTCACGCCGGGTCAGACGGGCGACCATGTCGAGCTGATCCAGTTCGCGTTGATGCGCCTGCTAGTCGCCGACCTGCCGCGCGGCGAACTCGACCGGCAGCTCTACGGGCCGAAAACCGCCGATGCGGTACTGACCTACAAGCGTTCGCTCGACATCATCAACCGCACCTATCAGCGGCAGGCCGACAATATCGTCGGCAAGATGACGATCAAATCTCTTGACGACATGATGTTTGTACTCGAAGGGGGCGATGGCGTGCCGCGCCTGCCCGACCTGCTGTTTCCGTTCCATCCGGTCTCACCGCGGCCGCGGGTAGCACCAACGCCGCCCGGGCCGCGGCTCGGGATAACGGGAAGCCCCGGCGATGCGGTTGGGGACGGCCCTGCCGGCAGCGCGTTCGAGGCGCCGCTGTCGACGTTGCCCGACGATTTGCAGGAGACGATCCGCCGCTCGAACGCCGCTAAGCGGCCGAACAAGGACTTGATCCTGTTTCCATTTATCGACGGCCACGAAAGCGCGCTATCGGGCAAGGAATTGTCGGCCCGCTTCGAGCGCCATCGGGCGACGATGGACATTCTCGTCGCGGTCCACCGACGCATGAGGCCGTTCGGAATTTTCGCCAAGATCAAGGTGATCCACAACGTGTTTCAAGGCATCGGCTCGAAGGGCTTCCAGTGCGAGCCGTTCGACCACGAGGATTGGTTGGTGCTCATGACGCAGTTGACCCGAGGAAGGCCGGAGGACACCGTGCTGCGCAGCGCCGCCTTTTGCCGCGACAAGATCAACGTGCACGGGCCGCGCACCTCGTTCCGCGAGATCGTCAAGTTGGGCGAGGGGCTGCATATCTGCATAACCGAGCGCGAGAAGCGCAGCGACACGCATTGCGATTGCCATATCGACGAGATCCAGCAGGGGCAGGTGTGTTTTGACGGGTTTTGCGTCCCGCTGCTCAACAAGCAGACGCGCGAGCACGTCAAGAAGGTCGGCCCGTGGCTGCGCGAGGAGGCCAAGAAGACGGTGGTCGACTGGACGAAGAAACACACGCCATTGGGGCCGATATTTTGATCCCGACCGCGATCTGTCATCCGCGACCCCGAGTACCTCGTGTCTTGGCTCGTGTGCGGCGCGCGGCATGATGCATGTTGAGACTGACATCCTGATCGTCGGCGCCGGCGGTGCCGGGATGTATGCCGCGATCGCCGCAGCGCGCGCCGGGGCCGAGCGGGTGCTGCTCGCCGACAAGAGCCTCGTCGGCCGCGGTGGTGCCACGGTGATGGCGCAGATGACGGTGGCGGCAGCGCTCGGCGAAGAATGTCCCGATGACTGGACGGCGCATCTCGACGACACGCTCGCCTCAGGCCGCGGGCTCTGCGACGAGGCGCTTGCCGCGCTGTTGTGCCGCGAGGCGCCGGGGCGCATCCGCGAGATGGGAGACTGGCGGGTCGGTTGGGCGCGCCACGCCGACGGGCGTATCGCCCAGGTCACCGCGCCGGGTCATTCGCGGCCGCGCTGCTGCTACGTCGATTTCCTCAACACCGGCCCGGCCGTCGCGGCGACGCTGCGGCGGCAGGTCAGCCGCATCGCTGCGGTCCGCCGGGTCAGCAACCTGAATGTCACCGATATCGTCACCGCCGACGGCGAGGCCCCCGGGGAGGCGATCGGCGCGGTGGCGCTCGACGGCGCCACCGGCGAGCCGGTGACGATCGCCGCCGGGGCGGTGATCATCGCCACCGGCGGGCTGACCCGGATCTTCCGCCGCAACAGCGCATCGGCCAATATGGGCGGCGACGGCTATGCGCTGGCGCTCGCCGCCGGGGCCGAACTGGTCGACATGGAATTCGTCCAGTTCTTCCCGATCGGCCACCTGGCGCCGCGTCTGGTCGGCATGGACCCGATCATGTGGGACCCGTTTCGCTACAAGCTTGGCGGCCGGCTGCTCGACGGCAGCGGGCGCGAGTTCCTCGGCGATTACGGCAGTGACGAGACGACCGGCTACACAACGCCGCGCGACCTGGCGACCTACGCGATCCAGCGCGAGGTCGCGGCCGGCCGCGGCTCGCCGCATGGCGGCGTCTATCTCTCGTTCGTGCATGTGCCGCGGGCGGCGCTCGAAGCGGCGTTCGGCCCGGTCATCGCGCGGCTGGCGAAGAACGGCATCGATCTCGGCCGTATGCCCGTCGAGGTCGCGCCGATAGCGCATTACCACATGGGCGGGATCGCGGTGAACGAACGGATGGCCAGCCGTGTGCCCGGCCTCTTCGCCGCGGGCGAGGCGGCGGGCGGCGCCAACGGCGCCAACCGGCTGTCGGGTAACGCCATCCCCGAGGCGTTGGTCTTCGGCGAGCGCGCCGGGCACCATGCCGCCGCCTACGCTGCGCGTCACGCGCCCAGCTGGGACGGAAGCTGCGCGGCTGCGGCGGTCGAGCGCATCCGCAGCCTCGTCCGAGGCCGCCGCGGCGATGCCAGCCCCGCCATGCTGCTCGATGAGTTGCGCGAACTGATGTGGCGCGACGTCGGCCCGCTGCGCGGCGAAGCAGGGCTCGCGCGCGCCATCTGCCGCTTGACCGAGATGCGGGCGGCACTCGACGGTCTCGCGGTCGCGCCCGGCCCGGTCTGCAACCCGACCATATCCGACTGGTTCGAGCTGCGCGCCGGTCTCGTCACCGCCGAAGCGGTGGCGCGGGCAGCCCTGGCGCGTCGGGAAAGTCGCGGCGCCCATCAGCGCGCGGATTTTCCCGAGACCGATCCGGCCTGCGCGCGTTCCCGGCACGTTCGGATGATGGCCGACGGCACGCTCGTGGCGGCGGTCGGGCAATGAGCGGACGCACGGCGCGATTGCGCATCCGGCGCGGCATCGCTGGCGAGCCGCCGCGCTACGAGGAATTCGCAGTACCGTTCGAGGACGGCGCGACGGTGCTCGACGCGCTGATCTGGCTTCGCAGCCGAGGCGACCCGTCGCTCGGCATCCGCTACAGCTGCATCAATGCCAACGTATGCAAGGAGTGCACGATCGCGGTCGACGGCGTCGTTGATTACGCCTGTACCACTCGGCTGCGCCCGAACGCGGTAATGACGCTCGATCCGCTGCCGGGGAAGCCGGTATTGCGCGATCTGGTCACTGAAACGCGGTCACCGCGCGAGCGGTTGAAATAACTGCGGGCGACACTGCCGAATCTGCATCGAATCTAGCCCTTCGGTAGCAAATATGTAATGCTTCTCGCCGTCACAGGGGAGGCGACCGGGCAATGGCAAAAACAGCTCTGACACAATTGCAGGACCAGATCGAAGCAATTCGCCGCGAGGCCTTTGCCGCCGGATACGCGGCAGCGATGCAATCGATCCGCGAGTTCACGGCGAAGCCGGCGCCCGGCGCCGAACCGGCCGTCGCTCCGCCGCAGCGCCGGCCGCGTGCCGCCCGGCCGGCACCAGCGCCACCGGCGCCGCGGCAGCGCCAGCCTCGTGCCGCCGCGGCGCCACCGAGAGCGCGCCGTGCCGCCGCGGCGCGGCCGCAACGAGGCACCAACGCGCGGCTCGTCGAAGAGGTGCTGCAGTCGAATGCGCCACGCGCCCTGCGCCCGGCCGAGATCCGCAGCGCCATCCGGCGCGATAAGGGGGTGGCGCTCGCGTTCACCTCGATCCGCCATGCGCTCAACCAACGGGAAGAGCGCCGCACCGCCGAGCAGGTCGCCGACAGCAAGACCTGGCGCTACCGCCAGGGCGGCAGCGCTGCCTCCGCGGCGCACTGAAGCAGAGCCGCCAGATCGGCAGATTGCGTGCGTCTCGCCGGCCTGATCGAGACGGACGCAACGCCGACCGGTTAGGCGGCCGCGGCCCGACGCCGCCGGTCGATTGCGGTATGCCGGTACGGACGATCGGGGTCGTCCCATTGGCCGGCACGAGCGCGTCGATTTCGACGAAGCGGTGGTCGTTGCGCGTGATGCGGGCGCCGGTTTGCGCAGTAATTCGGATGCCCGGCACAAGCCCGCCGATCACAAAATAAGGGAGCCGCTCAACTTTTGTCTAATTAACGCGTTGTTCTCGTAGACAATCGAGAAGATCTGGTAGCCGGTGTACGAAGTTGTGATCGTTGCTGGGATTGTCGTTGAATGAGCCATGTTCGAGATTTATCGGGTCATCATAATATTTTCCATCGGCGTAGACGAGCCAAAAGTTGTGATTGCCTTTGTCGGCGACGATGACAGCACGGCATGGACAGGGGCGGCAGCCTTTGGTTTGCAATTCAATCATGGCTGTCGCCATGTAGAAAAAAATCCGCAGTGAGCCATAAACGGTTACCGTATTGCGAAAAAAAGCGCCGTCATACCCCCAAATTGCGTATTCTTGCTGGGATTTTCCAGATAACTCCCACATTGACATTTTGATGAAATTTACATCGGTGTAATTGGATTGAGAGATCGTCGCATTGGGTCGCAGACCACCCATGTACCCGGCGCAGGCCCATACTGGCGGTTTAGTATTTCCGCTATATCCCGGTCCTGCGTCGCTCCTGTCTCTCGTTGACGGGGTCACGCGTGGGTTTTGTTTTCCCGAGAAGATATCGTAAGCGGCATTGATTTTTTGGGCCGCTTTTGTGGTCCCGGTACGATCGGGATGATGCTGCATCATCAACTGGTTTCGGTATTTTTTGAGTTCTTCCGGATGAGTCCCGGAAACTTCAAAACCAAAAGCGCGAAAGATGTCTTCCGCACCCTGCATTGTCGTCTCGTCGAGGGTTTCGAGGATATTCATGGCACGCGCCCCAACCCAAGGTTCCCCGAACGATACGGACTGACCTCAAACTGCGGAAGTCGATCTTGTCCGCTAGGGAAACTACGAGCGGGCTGCAGAAGCGGGAAGCCTCGGCGGTGTCCGATGATCAGCGCGAGATGACTGAACTGAAGTGCCGGAGGGGTTGGCGCGCTTCAGGTCGGCAAGACGGGATCTGCACCTTCGCATCCGGCGGCCAAGGCGAGCCGGACCAGCGCTGAAAGGCTGCGCGCTTCCATTTTTTGCATTATGTGAGCGCGGTGCATCTCGACCGTGCGCGGGCTGAGGCCCAGGTCGTAGGCAATCGTCTTGTTTGGCAGGCCGGCAACCAATCCGTTCAACACTTGCATCTCGCGCGCCGACAGCGTCGCGAGGCGGAGCTTCGCCGCCTCGGCATTCTCACCTCTCGTGCCGACTGCTGCGAGGCGGTGCTGCGCCAGCCGAAGGCTCTCGAGGATCGTATCGCGTCGAAACGGCTTTTCGACAAAATCGATGGCGCCCGCCTTCATCGCCTGGACGGCAACGTTCACATCCCCAAGTCCCGTGATCATTATCGTCGGGAAACTTAGGTTATGTTCGGCGAGGCGGCGCTGTACCTCCAGGCCGTTGAATTCCGGCATGTGCATGTCGAGGATAAGGCAACCCGGCGCAAGTACCGAAGACACGTCCAGAAAATGCCTGGCGGCTGCAAAGCACATTACGTCGTACTCCGGCCGCAGCTGCCTGCTTAACAATCTCAGCATCTGCTCATCGTCATCGACAACGTAAACTTTCGGCAAGGCGTTCATCTTATCAAGTCCGAGCGAAAGGCACACGGGTTGGTCGGGCGCATGGGTGCGAGGGTATTACCGACCGGCACCACCCGATTTCCGTGTAATTTGAGCTGAAATCAGATAAACCCGCAATACGGGTAATTCGAGGTGCGACCGGCGCCATCTGCGCCTCCGGCGCGCCGCCCGCTTCAGATTGAGGCGGCCGCCGACCGGTCAGGCGGCTGCGGTCTGGCGCAGCCGGTAGATCGCGGTGTGTCCGACTCGGGCGATCGGGGTCGTCGCGTTGGCCAGAACCAGCGCGTCGATCTCAACGAAGCGGTGGCCCTTGTGCTCGTAGTTGCGCGTGATGCGGGCGCGCACCGCCAAAAGGTCGCCGACCGATGCTGCACCGAGATGCTGCACCCGGCTGGCGGTGTGGATCCAGGGCCCAAACACCACATTGCGGCTCAGCACGAAATTGCAGCTGCGCAGGATGTCGCGCGGATGGAGCAGACGCTCTTCGGCATAGATCGTCGCGGTTTCGTGCGAGTCGGCGAGATAGCGCGCGGCCATCTCCGGCGTCACCGGATAGGGTTCGAGGCCGAGCCAGGTCTCCTCGGCGAGTGAGGCTTCGTCGGCCGGCGGCCGCTCGGGGCGTTGCGGCACCACGCGGAAATCGGCGAGGGCGGGCGCTGGCGGCGGTGTCGCGAGCAGCGTGGCCCGCCCGGCGGCGCACGTCTCGCCGCGGCTTTCGACCGTGATGTCGAGCGCGCCGCCGCTTTCCGTCGCGGTGACCGTCGCAATGTCGCCGTCGTAGACCGGCTTGAAAAAGCGGCATTCGGCGGTGCCGCGTTCGAGCCAGGCGCGGCCCCAGCGCAGCACCGGTAGATGCGTCATGTAGCCGTAGACATCGACCCCGGGAACCAGGCCGCCGCCGAAGCCGAAGCGACGGGCGATGGTGTCGTCGTGGATCTTGTTCTCCGAATCGTGCGCGGTGTTGAAGGCGGCGACCCGATAGGGGCCGAGACCGGCGTCGCTCATCGCTTCCTCGTCAAATGCGGTGATGCACCCAAAGGTTGGGTTCGACATAGACGGCGTGATCGTGCTCCAGGGCGACATGGACCGGCGACAACGCCCCCGGCACGACGATATCGCCGCTGCGCGAGAAATCGATCCCGGTCCACTCGCGCCATTCGGAAATCGTACCGGCGACAATCATGCTGCAGGGCGCGATCCCGACGATCCGGGCGCCGGCGCGGACATGCGCGCGCACCCAGGCATCGTGCGGCAGCCCGTCGCCGCGCATGCGCGCCACGTATTCGGCAAACGGCACGAGCGGTTCCTCGTGCTTCTCGCTTGGGCGGATCGGCGCGTAGAGATCGCCAAAGCCGCGTTCCCACATGTTGGCGATCATCGCCGCCAGCATCAGCTGCGAGATGCCGCGCCCGCGATAGGGCGGCAGCACGGTGATCTCCAGCGCGCTGACGGCGGTCGGACGGCGTCCGGCGCGCCAATCCGCGTCGGCCCAGCGGATCACCGCATCCCAGCCGCCGGCGGGAAGCGCGTTGCGCCCGGGAGTGCCGTCGCGAAACGCGAAGGGCACGCTGAAGCCGCGAGCGATCACCCGGTCCGGTGCGTCGCGGTCGACCGCGGCGAGAGCAAAATCGCGATACCGGTCGAGCGCGTCGGCTCCGTAGTAGAGCATCGCCGTCTCGTCGTGCCGCATGAACTCCGGCCACGCTGCATCGAATTCGACGGAAAACGCCCGTGCCCTCAGTTCGGGCCGTTCGGCCAGCGTCGCGACCGTCAGCCGATCTGCCGAAAAGGGCTCCATCACTCTCGGCTGTCACGGGCCGTTCAGGAGCTACTGCTTATCGGCGTCGAGCACCGCCTGGATCTTTGCTGGGTCGACGTTGAGCGGTGGGATCTTGGCGCGTTCGACCTGCAGGAGGCCGCCGACCCGGCTGTCCCGCGTTCCCCAGCCGCGGTTCATCGCCTCGGTCAATTCCTCGAGCGCCATATTGGCGAGCCGCATCGGCACCTGCACCTCGCGGCCGAGCCCGACCGCGAGTGACACGTCCTTGTGCAACAGGCGCAGCGCGAAATCGGCAGGGTCGTAGCTGCTGCTGAGGAATTTCCCCAATCGGTCGAAGGTGCGCTGGCGGCCGGTGGCGCCCTGCCGCACCGCCTCCCACAATTCCAATGGCTCGACCCCGGCCTTGATGCCCATCGTCATGACCTCGGCGAGGGCGACGCCGACGACGGCACTGGTGCAGTTGTGCACGAGCTTGGCGATCGTCCCGGCGCCGATCGGGCCGATGTAGCGCGCCTGGTCGCCCATCGCGTCGAGGACGCCCTTGTGCCGGCCGAACTGCTGCTCGTCGCCGCCGACCCAGATCGCCATCTTGCCGCTGGCGGCGCCGGAGGGACCGCCGCTGACCGGCGAATCGAGCATATAGAGGTTCTTCTCGGCGAAGGCAGCGTTGATCTTGCGCACCATCGCCACCGAGTTGGTCGACATGTCGAAAAACGCGGTGTCGGGCTTCATCCCCTCGATCAGCCCGTTGGGACCGAGCGCCACCGCCTCGACATCCGCCGGAACCGGGAGCGAGGTGAACACCACCTCCGACGCCGCGGCGACCTCGCGCGGCGAATTGGCCCAGATCGCCCCCTTCGCCAGAAACGGCTCGGCCGCGGCCCGGTTGAGGTCATGGACGGTGAGCTGGTGCCCGGCCTTCTGCAGATTGGCCGCCATGCCCTTCCCCATCATGCCGAGCCCGATAAAACCGACTTTCATGTAATCTCTCCCGCATTGTGAAAGCCCCTCTCCTGCACCGCGGGAGAGGGAGGGGCCCACGCCGCAGGCGTGGGAGGGTGAGGGTGGTGTGAACGGCAAGAACCCTCACCCGGCTCGCTGCGCTCGCCACCCTCTCCCGCAGTGCGGGAGAGGGATTTTTTTACCCGTCGCGGTGTCGCAGCTGGTTGTTGACACGACGGTCGCCACCGAGCCAGCGCTCTAATTCGCTGTGCGCATCGGCGCGGCGCAGCGCATCGATCTCGGCGACATCGGGGGGGTCGCAGGTGAATTCGAGGATCATCCCGTCGGGCGATGTCGTGTAGATCGACTTGCAGTAGCCGTGATCGGTCTCGCGGAATTTTTCGCCGGCAGCGTTGAGCCGGGCCTTGAGTTCGTCGTAAGTCTCCTCGCTGGCCTTCAGCGCGATGTGGTAGTGGCTGCCGACCTTGGGCGGCTCCTTCGCCTGGGTCAGTTGATACATCTCTTCGTCGGCGAACTGGAAGAAGGCGAGCGCGCCGCCGTCTTTGAGCCCGAAGAACGTATGACAGAACTCGACCTCGCGGCCGAGATCGGCGCGCCAGGTTTTCTCGCACCAGGTCGCCACCAGCGGGATGCCGAGCAAATCTTCGAGAAAGCGGCGGTTGGCCTCGTGGTCCTTCACCACATAGGCGTTGTGGTGCAGGCGCAGCGGCAGCTCCGCCAGCAGCTTGGTCTCGGTGTTCTGCGTCCGCTCGATCGTATCCATCGTTACCTCCCAGGCGCGCCGGTTGACGCGCGGCGCCCACGCCTTGCCCGTTCGCCGGGAGGATATGGCCGCGGCCGCTCGGCCGCAAGCCGCAGCACCGCGTAGCAGAGGGTGCGCAGCCTCAGCGGCGCAGCAGCGCTGCGTTGGGGCAGCGCGGATCGCCGGCGTAGTTCCACCCCGCGCCGCGCAGCCAGCGCTTGCAGGGCGTGCGGGCCGGGCAGCGGGCGCATTTCCAGATCGCCTCATGCACCGCGGCGGCCGGCAGCCGGCCGAGATCGACCCCGGTCATGTCGGCCAGGACGGCGAACTGCCGGCCCGCATCCGCCGGGGCGGCCATCAGCTCGTCCAGCTCGGCATGCGACATGCCGATATCCTCTAGGACGTCGTCGAGCCGGCCGAGCGCGGCGGCATTCCTCATTTCGCGGACCCAGCGGCGCTTCTGTCGCCACGCGCCGAAGCGCTCGGCGCAACGCGCCGCGAGGCTGACGCGCGGCGACGGCGTCGGCGTGTCAAGGTAGATGTCGGCTGGGATCGGCATGGCGCACCTGTCGGGCAAACCGTTTCAACCATTGAACGATACCGCGCCGGCGCGGCCGCGCGTTGATCTGGGTCAAAAGGCGTATTCGAGTGCTCATCTGACCGCACCGCCGTGGTGCAGTTTCGCGATCTCGTCGGCGGAAAAGCCCCAATCCATAAGGATCGCGTCGGTGTGCTCGCCGACCCGCGCCGGCGGGCGCTGCACCTGCGAGGGCGTGCCGAGGAAGCGGGGCGCCGGGGCCGGCTGGGCGATGCCGTCGACTTCGACAAAGCTCTCACGGTGGCGGTTGTGCGGGTGGTCGAGCGCCTCCGACATGCGCAAGACCGGCGCGAAACAGATGTCGGTCTGTTCCATGATCGCGGTCCATTCGGCGCGGGTTTTCTCTTTGAAGATGCGGGCGAGGCGCTCGCGCATGTCGGGCCAGGCGGCGCGGTCGAGCTGCTCCGGCAGCCTCTCACCCGTGAGCCCGGTATGCTTCAACAGAAGGTCATAGAATTGCGGCTCGATCGAGCCGACAGAGACATATTCGCCGTCCTTGGTCTCATAGACCTGGTAGAAATGTGCGCCGCCATCGGTGCGGTTCGACCCGCGCTCCTCCTTCCAGGCGCCGGCGGCGAGCGCGCCGTACATCATCATCATCAAGGAGGCAGAGCCCTCGACCATCGAGCAGTCGATGACCTGGCCCTTGCCGGTCGTGCGGGCACTGAGGATGCCGGCGAGGACGCCCATCGCCAGATAAAGCGCGCCGCCGCCGAAATCGCCGATCAGGTTCAAGGGCGGTACCGGCGGTCCGCCCGCCTCGCCGATCGAATAGAGCGCACCCGACAGCGCGATGTAATTGATGTCGTGCCCGGCGGTATGGGCGATCGGGCCGTCCTGGCCCCAGCCGGTCATCCGGCCGTAGACGAGCTTCGGGTTGCGCGGGAGGCACACTTCCGGGCCGAGGCCGAGCCGTTCCATGACGCCGGGACGAAACCCCTCGATCAGCGCGTCGGCCCGGTCGATCAGGCGCAGCGCCGCCGCGGCCCCGTCCGGGTGCTTCAGGTCGATCGCGATGTTGCGCCGGCCGCGCTGCAACAGGCCGAACCGCGGGTCCTCGCCCTCGCGGCCGATGTCATGCCCGACATTGGCGGCGCGGTCGACGCGGATCACCTCGGCGCCCATGTCGCTGAGCAGCATCGCGCAGAACGGCGCCGGGCCGATGCCCGCCAACTCGACGATCCTCACCCCTTCAAGCGGTCCCATGTCACCTCCTGCGGCGCCTCATCCGCAGTTTACTCCACCCTTGTCATACCGGCGAAGGCCGGTATCCATGGTAGAGATATCCCGACAGGAGGGCGCGAGGATGGATGCAACGACATTGCGCGAATTGCAGGCGCCGCTGAAGGCGAAGTACCGCGAGAGCCCGGAGGCGGCGCTGGTCACCCTCAAGGCCGAGGGCGACCTCGCCGAGGGCGCCATCGCCTGCAAGGTCGAGACCGGCCGCGCGCTGGTCGAGGCTGGGCTGCACCCGGCGACCGGCGGCAGCGGGCAGGAGGCCTGCTCCGG